>JAPOLP010000318.1 GCA_029977045.1 Planctomycetota bacterium | reverse complement strand
GGCAGGAACTGCACCGCTGGGCAGGGTTTACGAGCGGCTGCTTTGAAGACGCCATACGCGACGGCGTACAATGGCCGGTTTTCAAACTCTGGAGTTCCCCATGAACGCCCGCATTCTGTTTTCGACGCTGATTCTGATCCCATCGCTGCTGACGCTGGCCGGTTGCAGCAGCTCGACAGATACGGCCCCTGAAGTTGCAACGGCGACAAGCGGGTCTGATGGCGACGCTGCTCAAACAGACGGAGGTAACACGTCTGATATGGAAGCAGGAACCGAAGCTTCGGCTTCGGAAACTCCCGGTAACGAGTCGGCAGCGACTGAGAGCGTGGTGAATGACGGCCCGGAACTGATCGTCACTGAGCCGGACGTAGCGCGACCGCTGGGCATGGTCTGGGTACCGGGTGGGACATTCTCGATGGGAAGCCCCGATGGCTTTCCCGATGAACTGCCGATTCACGAAGTGACACTCGATGGCTACTGGATCGACGAGACGGAACTGACGGTGGCTGAGTTCAAACGGTTTGTTGACGCGACCGGCTACAAGACAATCGCCGAGCGAACTCCGAAACGCGAGGATTTCGCTGACCAGCTGACTCCGGAACAGATCGCTGCGATTCCGGAAGAGAATCTTGTCGCTGGATCAATCTGCTTTAATCCCGACTTCGACCGCGAAGTATTTCCGAAGGACCGGCGTCCTCAGCCACACGAAATCTATCTGGTATGGAAGTACGAAAAGGGAGCTAACTGGCAACTGCCGGACGGGCCGGGTTCCAGCATTGAAGACCGCATGGACCACCCGGTCACGCACGTCGCCTACGACGACGCAATCGCGTACTGTGAATGGGCCGGCAAACGTCTGCCCTCCGAAGCTCAGTGGGAATACGCGGCTCGTGGTGGCAAGGACCAGTGGATGTATCCCTGGGGCAATGAACGCGAGCCAGGCGGCAAGTGGATGACCAACATCTGGCAGGGCCAGTGGCCGTTCAAGAACCTGGTGCAGGACGGATTTGCGAAGACATCGCCGGTGCGCACGTTCGAGCCGAACGGCTTTGGTCTGTACGACGTTTCGGGCAATGTCTGGGAGTGGTGCTACGACTGGTATCGCGAGGACTACTACGCAAACAGCCCGAAGAAGAATCCGCTGGGACCGGTCGACAGTCTGGATCCCATCGAGCCGAACGTGCCCAAGCGGGTTCAGCGAGGCGGGTCGTTCATGTGCAACGCGAACTACTGCAAAGGCTATCGCGTTTCGGCTCGCATGAAGGGCGACGTCATGTCGGGGACGTGGCACTGCGGATTCCGCACGGTGCTCACGCCAGAGATGTACGCCACTTACAAAAAGAACCCGGCATCTCGATTCGCGTCAGACGCTCCTGCGCCGGAAGTTGCAGCCCCCGCAGCGGCTCCGTCTGCGAACTGATCGCGGAACCGCCCAGCCGTCTCAGCGTGAGCCCAGGAAGCTGAAGAGTCGCTTCTTCTGCTTTGCGTCGTCGCCCGCTGCATCGCCTCCCGACGATGACGGATCGAGAGCGTAGGCGAGCTTCTCGATTTCCCTGGTCAGCTTCGCTCGCGGTGCGTAGGTCAGCAGCGGCACGCCGTTGTTCCGCGATTCGACCATCGTGGCGAAGTCGTTGGGGACCTGCCAGAAGACCTCGCGACCGATCGTCTCCAGTGCCTTGTTAAGGCTGATCTGCGTGTCCTGCAGGCCGAGGCGGTTGACAATTACGTGCAGCTTCTCGGCCAGCGTTTCGTGCTGATCGAAAAACTGGAGCAGTCGTACGACGTTGCGGAGGCACGGCAGGTCCAGCTGCGTGACCAGCAGCACGGAATCCGATGACTCCATCGCTGCGATATCCAGCGGCGTGTAGCTCTTGCTGATATCGATGACGAGGTGAGTAAACGTTGCTTTGAGCAACGCGATGACCCGGCGAAGCTCGTCCGGAGTAAACGATGGAGCGTCGTCGATATGCACGGGCCGCGGCAGCAGGAAGGCTCCGCATTCGTGCTTGGTCAGCGATCGTTTCAGCAGGGCGTAGTCGAGCCGGTTCACATTCTCGGCAACGTCCTGAATCGTGTAGTCAGGAATGATGTCGAGCCAGACGTCGGTGTCGCCCAGCGACAGGTCTAGATCGATTATCGCGACGTTGTTGCGCTCGTTCTGAGCCAGTACGCAGGCCAGGTTGATGGCCAGTGAAGTGCAGCCGACGCCGCCGTTGACACCGGTCACCGTGATGACCTGGCTTGGTTTTGATGGGCCGTCGCCGCCTTTTCCACCGCCCGTGTGCTGAATCCGGTCCAGCGCCGCGAGGAAGTCTTCGAGGTTCAGCGGGAAGCTCAGAAACTCCTTCGCTCCGTTGCGCATCGCCTTGAGAATCAGGCTCCCTTCCTGCGAACTGCTGATTACCAGCGCGTTGCAGTTCGGCACTTCCTGAGACAGTCGGGCGACAAGATCAAGCGCGGCATTCGGGTCGGAATCGAGCGACACCAGAGCGATGTCCGGGTGCGTCTGCAGGGCAACGTCGGCGAAGTACTCGTAATTCGAGCACTCGGCTTCGAGCCACACTGTATCGATACCCAGGAGCAGATGCTTCAGCATGCTGCGGCTGGAATCATTCGGATCAACAATTGCCAGTCGAATGACGTTTTTCATTGTCGTGGCTTTATCTCAGGAAGCAGAAGCTTGATATGGAAATGCTGTCCTCCGGTCTCAGGAGGCGCACAGTGGCGAAACAGTGCGGATGCGACCCGTGAAACTATGGCTCAATCAGGCCTGGCAGAGCGGACCGTTTCTGGATTTGTGTCTGACCAGCCGTGACGGATTGGCCGTCGACTCCGGTTCTGGCGGTCGTACCGGATCCGCTGCGGGCGTCATTCAGCTGAGGCTTTTTGGAGAACGGATTCCACGTTGCCGGAGGACGCTTTTTCGTCGTCGCCGCTGCTGACGTTTGTTGCGTCGCCGTACTGGCGGATGGCGGAGTCTGCGTCGCCGGGCTCTGCTGAAGAGCAGGTGTCATCTGCGAGGCCGGCTGGGGCTGCGGCGTCTGTCGCGATGGCGGTGCGGGACGGCTCGGGACAGACGGTTTGTTCTGGACTGCACTGGCTGGCAAGACCGGCTGTCGTGCTCCCAGTGACTGCGAGTAGCCGACCTGCTGAAGTGCGTCTCGCTGAGACGCAGGCGTTGTCGTCGTGCGTTGTGCAATGGGCAGCGTCTCGGTGGTGACTTTCACACCGGGTGGCCGGGCGTCGCGCAGTGCTGAGGCAGCTGCGGTTGCTCGCTCGGGAGCAGCCGTTGACTGCTCGGTCAGTTTCTTCGACACGTCGGCAGCTGGAATGGTGGTTTCTTTGATTGGCGTGGCAAAGGTCTTTGGAGCAGTGGCACTCGTCAGGCATTGCCCGCTGGTGCAGGTGCCGAGCCGACCACAATTCTGACACTCGTCACCGTACTTCGGCACTTCCAGATAGCCGTCGAAGAACTGCTCCCGATCGGTTGGGAAGGTGCTGAACTGGCCGGGACCACCATGTGGCACCTGGTGCTGCTGCATCGGAGCGACGAGTTCGGGTGTCAGTGTGATGACCAGTTCAGTTTCGACGTCGTCGTACGACGTTTTGCGGAACAGAGTTCCGACCCAGGGAAGCTCGCCGAGGAAGGGGACCTTGGATGTCTGAGATGTCTGTCGTGACGAGATCAGACCGGTGAGCATCAGGGTCTGTCCGAAACGCATCTCGACTTCCGTGTTGACTCGGCGGGTTGTCAGAGCAGGAACGACGTTTCCGCCGACGGTCACTGAATTCGCAAAGTCGCGCTCGCTGACTTCGGGCATGACTTCCAGCCGCACTCGCCCGTCGCCAAGGATGATCGGGACGGCTTCCATGCGGACACCGAAGTCCCGCCATTCGATACTGACTACGCCCAGCGACTGCGGGACGAGCACCGGGAACTCACCGCCGGAAAGCATTGACGCCGGGCGGCCATTCGTTGTGACGAGGACTGGCTCCGCAAGAATCTTCAAGAGCTCTTCCTCGCGAAGCGCGTCGAGGAATCCGAAGAATTCGCTGTTGTCTGAGATCAGTCCGAATGCTGTTGAAACAGCGGCGCTTGTGATTGCATTGTTCTCGATCGCGAACAGCTGTGCCGGGTTGCTGCGAAAGTATCCGTCGGGTCCGCTGGCAATGAAGTCAAAGCCAAACTTACGCATCTTGGACCTTTGAGCTTCCATGATGCGGACCTTCAACTGGACCTGCTGGACGCCGCCGACACGCATCTGATTCAGCACGCGCGGATAGAACTGCTCGGCGATCTCAACGATCTGAGTGATGTGCTCGGGCTGAGCGACCCAGCCGGTCAGAGCGACGGAGTCCTGAATCTTGTAGGCCTCGACAGCTGAGTCCGGAAAGCGGTTTTCGATGACGGCCTGCAGATGTCGCGTGTCGCCTTTGACAAACACTTCGATGATGTAGTTGTTGTCCTCTTCGTCCGTGAGGACCAGCGTCGTAACCCCCTGGATCAACGCCTGAACCCGGATGCGGTGCGGTGTGAGTGCTCTGACGTCGATGACCGTTGGGTCGAATCCGTCGACTCGCGTAATTCGTTTGTCGCTCAGCTCGATGACCTTCGAGAGATTCTCAGTAACGTCGACGTTGCCGCGACGACCCGTGACATGAAAGATCGCGTCCGTGATGACGTCACGCTCGGTAGAGCCTGATAGTGGCGCGGTATTCGTCGGTGCTGGCGTTGCCAGAGGGGCGGGAGCACCGCCCGGTCCCTGAGTGGAAAGCGGGTCCTGGGCCAACAGCGGTAGTTGAAACTGCGCGACAAGAACAGCGATCGCTGTCAGCGTTGACAGCTTCTGGCTCAAGCGGCGTACGCGAGCCTGGCGGACCGATAGCTCGTCGCGGCTGCGACGTTTCGGTCCCGATTCACTGCGGATCGCGGAATTCGTTCGACTCGGCATCCATGCACCTCTATTTCCGTAGCCCGTTGGACTTCGGTTGTCCCCCCTGAGCGGCATCAATGCTCACTCAGAGATGCGCAGACAACCGACCGATCGATGCCTCCCGCACCGTCGACCGGCTGTCTCACTGTCTTCCCTGGTGTGTCATGAGAATCGGGCGACGTGTCGTCCGTATGACTCTCATTCTTTCCGTCTGGTGTTTCGATTCTGTTTGAACCGAGAGTCGCCAGTTAGTCGGCGATTGCTGGCACGGTGGCCTGCGTTGCCGGTTTGGACTTCTTCTTCCCGCCTCCGAACAGATTGTTGAACCCGTCCAGAAGTGGATTTCCTGTTGATGGCTCGGCATCCGCGTTGCCATCTGATGTTTCTGGTTCGTCAGTTTGCGGTAGTGCCACTTCCTCGACTCGCAGTTGATCGCCGGAGTAAATCTCGATTGTCCAGGTGGTCGGCTTCGCAGGGACTGCCGGGGCCGCCGGGCCAGCGTCAGTCACAGCCTGAGTATCTGGCTGCATGGCGCTGTCGAGGAAACTGTCGAGATCGTCATCCGAGTTGTCTGTGGTGTCCGCTGTCTCTTCTTCGCCCTCTGATTCGTCTTCAGGTTCGGTATAGAACTCTGTCAGTGATTTCGGGTCGAAACGTTCGTCTTCGGCGGTCCGTGGCTCCGAGTCTTCCTTGGACCTCATTGACAGGTGCAGTTCGCCAACCTTCTCTGCCAGTTTGACCAACGCTCCCTGCTGTGATGTCACTAGCAGGGAAACGGTTTTGAACTTGCCATCTCCTGCGGCCCCATCGAGTTCCCGGACACGTCCGGTCGAGAAGACCTCAACGAACTCGAGCACGGTTTTGATGACCGTTCCCGATCCCAGCGAAGTCCGCATCTGATAAGTGACCATGACGTCGACCCGGTCTCCTGGTGAGAGCAGGCCGCCGCTGAGCATGGCCGAATCCACGTCGATCGCGATCACAGTCATCCCTTTCGGGATCGCGGACGACGCGGCTTTGTCCTTGGTGAGTTTGTCGAGTGTGACGAAGTCGCCCGGGAAGGCTCGCGACTTGATCGCCTGTCCCTCGTACTCTTCCGGCAAAGTGACGGCGTTCTGAGGGACGACGGAAATCGGATACTCCCGGAATTCCGAGTTGGTCTCGTCCAGTGGCTCGCCGGGAGTGATCTCGACGGTCGCCACCAGAACTTCGATCTTCTCTTCCGCGGCTTCGAGGTTGTTATTTGATGAGACCTGCTTGAACAGGAACATCGCCACCAGTCCACAACCACTGGCCACGGCCAGCAGCATCATCGATTTCAGTCTCATGACAACGAGCCTTCATCAATCAGAATGTCGGCAGCGGCGTGTTAAACTCTTCAGCCTTTAACGACCGTACCGATTGAAACGCGCATGACGGTTCCGGCGACCTCGCCGCCAGGCACCGCCAATGCCGGAGGAAATCCCGTCCGACGGGGAGTTTTCTTCAAGTATCAGAGGCAATTGCCTCCCGGAACGGGATATTTCACGGAATCAGGCCGGACCAGCATTCAGGCTGGCCCGACCTGTTCAGCTCCGATTGACACGCCCGTCCATCGGTTTTCAACGTCTCAGAAGTATTCCTTCCGAGTCCCGCAGCGGCTTACAGCAGCGTTCCCTGGTAGAGGAAGTAG
>JAPOLP010000351.1 GCA_029977045.1 Planctomycetota bacterium | reverse complement strand
GACCGACCTGAGTGACGAACTGCAGACGCAGGTTGATTCGATGGGCGATATGCGGAAGAGCCTGATGGACATCATCCTGCTCGAAACGACGGTCACCAAAGCCGTCGACGTCCTCGAACCGATGCAGCAGATCAGCCAGCTTCGCCGGATGAACAGCGACGATATCAGGGCAGCCGCCCGCACGATCATGGAACAGCGGACGTCACGGCTGGCGGCTCACGACGATGAAACGTCTCGCCGTCCAGCTTCGCCGAAGCTGAAGCTCGACGACGTCGAACTCTTCACCGACGAGCAGCCGAAGGACATCCTGGTCCCGACGCCGCGCGAAGATGACGTCAACAGCGTCATCGACGGTCTGAAGAAGTAGCCCCTCATCCGCGTGCCCGAGCCCGGTCAGCTTTCGCTCTGATCGACCTGCTCTGAAAACTGTCACCACCTGATGAACTGACCTCTGTGTTCGATCGGGCAACGGCACGCGGCTTTTGAAATCGTTCCCTGCAGGAACCGACGGCGAGGTCCGGGAAACCAGACCTCGCCGTTTTTGTGTTTCGAGGCAGCGACATGTCTGCCGAGTGGCGACGAGGACGCACTTACGGTTCAGGAACGAAGCTCCCTTTCCCCCGAGTTGTGGCGGCGAATACAGGCCAGGCACCGCTTCGGGGGAGGGGTGGGGTGAGGGGGGATCGAAAACAGTCAAACTACGCCCCCTCTCCCTGACCCTCTCCCCCGCTTGGAAGCTTATTCTGAATTCGATTGCACAATGCGGGGGAGAGGGGACTTCTGAAATCCAACAATGCTCCCACCCTCTACGACGCCTACTTTCCCAGCAGATGCCGAAGTGCCGGTTCGAGTTCCGGGAACGCAAACTCGAAACCGCTGGCTTCAAGACGCGTTGGCTCAACGTTGGTGCTGCCGAGCAGCAGTTCGTCGCCCATCTCACCGAAGACTGCTCGGACGACAAAGGCCGGCAGCGGGAAGATCGTCGGACGACGCAGCACTCGACCGAGCGTTTTCGTAAACGCTCGGTTGTCAACCTTACCCGGAGCGACCGCGTTCACCGAACCGTTTAGCGTTTCAGTCTGCAGACAGTGCTGAATGATGCGCGGCAGGTCGTCGAGCGCGATCCAGCTCATCCATTGCCGACCGTCGCCGACAACGCCGCCCCCACCGAGTTTGAATGGCGTGAGCATCTTTTTCAGGGCTCCACCCTTCGGACTGAGCACGACACCAATCCGCAGATTGACGACGCGGATGCCGGCATCGCGGGCCGGTTGAGTTGCCTCTTCCCACTCGACGCAGGTCCGGCTGAGATAACTCGGTCCCGGCGGGCTGTCTTCTGTCATCAAGTCCGAACCGCGATCTCCGTAATAGCCGATCGCCGAAGCACAGACGAAAACCTTCGGCGGATTCTTCAGCCCGGCAAGCGTTCGAGCGAGCAGTGCCGTGCTGTCGACGCGGCTGTCACGGATCAGTCGCTTCATCCGATCCGTCCATCGACCATGAGCAATGTTATGCCCGCCGAGGTGAATCACCGCATCGCAACCCTCAAGTGCTTCCGCGTCGATCGTCCCAGCTGCCGGGTCCCAGGCTGCCGGGTCCCAGGCGACTGTGCCCGCATCCGCTGTTCCTGCTCCAGAGGACTTGCCGCCGCGGGCGAGCCGCAGAACGTCGTGGCCACCTGTCGTCAGAAACGAAACCAGTTCGGTCCCCACGAGTCCTGTCGAGCCGCCAACTGCAATCTTCATCGGTGATCTGTCCTGTGCTGAGGTGTGACTTCTCAGGTCCAGTTTTGTCTTTCGGTGCCGATACTCGAAGGTCCGCTCGATCGAGCGCCGGATTAACCGCCCGCCGAAAAGTTCTCCGAGGAAACCCAGCGGAGCCCGGTACTCGATCCGGTCTGTCAGGACGCAGCGGTCGTCCGAGATCGGCTCCAGCGAGTGCGTGTGCTCCCACCTGGCAAACGGCCCGGAAAGCTGCACATCCCGAAACGACCGGCCCGGCACGATCCGATCATGCTCGGCGACCCAGAGTTTCGACAGCGGTCCCATCCGAACTCGCAGTCGGGCGATGCCGCCCTCAACCACACCGTCTGTCGACAGCAGCTCGATCGATTCCCACGGCGGAGTGAGTCGTTCAAAAGCACCAGGCCGACAATGCCAGTCAAACGCGACCTCAGCCGAAACAGGCAGTTCGGTCGACTTTTCAAAAACGGGCATTGCGTATGACCTTGGACAGCGATGACATCACAGGAACGCTTCGAGCCCGGCTGCTTCGATCGCCTTCAGAAGTTCCTTGACCTGAGCTTCATCGTCGAGCTTCGCGACCAGTGTCGCGTTCTCCGTGTGAACAACGACGCACTCGTCGAGTCCGATTGTTGTCACCAGGTGGTCGTCCGACGAGAAAATCGTGCAGTTTTTTGTCTCGATGCCAACGTGCCGACCGAGCACCGTGTTGTCGTGCTCATCCTTCGGGTGCAGTCGGGCGAGAGCCGACCAGCTTCCGACGTCGTCCCAGCCGAACGGAGCTTCGAGCACACAGACGTCTTGCGAATGCTCCAGCACTGCGTAGTCGATTGAGATCGACGGACAGTGCGGGAACTCGCGTTCGAGCGTCTCGGCGAAGTCCGGTTCGCCGAGACGCTCGCGAATTCGATTGAGCACTGCAATCAGCTCCGGCTGCAGGCGTTCGAGTTCGCGGACGATCGTGTCCGCTCGCCAGACAAAGATGCCGCTGTTCCACAGGAAGTTGCCGGCATCCAGAAAGTCCTGTGCGGTTTCGAGGTTCGGCTTCTCGCGAAAGCGGACAACGTTGAAGACGCGATCGACACCGGCCAGCGATTCCCCGCGTTCGATGTATCCGTAACCGGTTGCCGGTCGGTCGGGCACGATGCCAAACAGACACAGCTTCTCCGGCGAGGTTTCGAGAGTCGCGACAGCTCGTTCGACGGCGGTGACGAACTCAGCTTCCGGCTGGATGACGTGATCGGCTGGCGTGACGAGCATCACCGCGTCCGGGTCTTCAGCCAGCAGACAGAGCGCCGCCAGGCCGATGCACGGTGCCGTGTTGCGGCCACAGGGTTCAATCAGGATGTGGCTCGCTGGAACGTCTGGAAGCTGCCGCCCTGTTTCGACAGCGTGAGCGGCCCCCGTGACGATCCACGTTCGCTCGTCCGACGACAAAGTCCGGCAACGTCCGACTGCCTGCTTAATCAGCGACCGATCCCCGAACAGCGAAAGAAACTGTTTCGGCAGATCCTGTCGGCTAACCGGCCAGAACCGCGTACCACTTCCGCCAGCCATGACGACTGTGTGCAGCATTCAAGCATCCTTTCTCGACAACCGACAATTCTCAGCAGTAATTCCAGGTGGCCGGGGCTGGAGCGAAGCCCCGGAACTCGCTCATTCAGTTTCAACCACCGGGGCTTCCTTCGCAGGCTCAGTCCAGCCCGGGCCACCCCAACATTCCGTCCTGGTCGCGGCGGGAGTCTAGGTCCTCAGCTCTGACGCGGGAACGGGCAATCACCGGGCTGCGACGCTGCGTCTCATTGACTCGCTGGCCGCGTTTCGATCAGGTTAGACTGATCGCTCCTCGCTGGCCTCCCGCCTGTCGTCGTCGGCCTGTTCCGATGCGTCCCGCCTTGCGTTGACAAACCCTCTGACTGATTCCGAAAGCCGAAAATGCGTTCTCTGAATCCCGTCGTATTCCACTGCTTCGTTGCCGGCCTGCTGACCGCTCTTGCTGCTCCGGTAAGTGCAATCGCTGCCGAATCAGTGCCGCAGTTCAATCGCGACGTCCGACCGATTCTCTCGTCGGTCTGTTTCAAGTGTCACGGTCCGGACGAGGCGACTCGCGACGGTGACGTGCGGCTCGATACGGAAGAGGGGATCGCGCACGCGTTCGGCGGAGGGCTCGATAAAAGCGAAGCCTGGAAACGGCTGACAGCGACCGATCCGGACCTCGTCATGCCGCCACCGGATTCGCCGATCGAACTCGAACCTGAGCAACGCGAGACTCTGCGCCGCTGGATCGAAGCCGGAGCGAAGTGGGAGGGCCACTGGGCGTTCATTACTCCGACGAAGCCGTCGGTTCCCGACGTCAAAGACGGGGGACGGCTTCGCAACGCCATCGACTCGTTCATCGTGGCTCGGCTGAAGGATGACGGCCTGTCACTCAGTGACGAGGCAGATCGCGAACGGCTGCTGCGGCGAGTCACGTTCGACCTGACCGGCCTGCCGCCGACGCTTGCAGAGATCGACGCGTTTCTCGGCGAGTCGAAGTCCGATCCTGACGGAGCCTACGAACGAGCGGTCGATCGACTGCTGGCCTCGCAGCACTTTGGCGAGAGGATGGCCCTCGCCTGGATGGACGCCGCCCGGTACGGCGATTCGAGCGTCTTTCACGCGGATGGGCCACGCGATATGTGGCCGTGGCGCGACTGGGTCATCAAGGCTTACAACGACAACAAACCGTTCGACGACTTCACTGTCGAACAACTTGCCGGTGACCTGATCCCGGAGGCAACGACCGAGCAGAAGATCGCGACCGGCTTCAACCGGAACAACGCGACGACGGACGAAGGCGGGGTCATCGCCGAAGAGTTCCGCGTCGAGTACGCCGTCGATCGCGTCAAGACGACCAGTATGGTCTGGATGGGGTTGAGCCTCGAATGCGCTCAGTGCCACAACCACAAGTACGACCCCATCACGATGGACGACTATTACCGCGTCTTCGCGTATTTCAATCAGGCGTCCGATCCGGGAATGCAGACGCGCAGCGGCAACCAGGCACCGCTCGTTGACGTCTTCGATCCGCAGCGTCTCTCGCAGGCCGCAATCCTGAAGCAGGACCTGCCGCCGATCGAAGAACGACTGGCCGCCCGTAAAGATGCTGCCGAGCCCGAGTTCACCGCCTGGCTCACCAAGGCGTCCGCTGACGTCGATGCCGACTCGCTGCTACCCGGTGGCGGAGTTCTGCATCTGCCGCTCGACGAGTCACTGACCGACCTGCTCGATGAGAAACGCGAGGCGTCCATCAAAGGTAAGACTCTGTGGGCCGATGGTCGCTTCGGCAAGGCGTTTCAACTCGACGGCAGCAACTGGATCGATCTCGGCAACGCGGCTGACTTCACTCACACGGACGCGTTTGCGTACGGCTGCTGGCTCAAGCCAAACGGTGCAGGCAACGGAACCGCGATTGCCAAGATGGATGACGGCAACGCGTACCGAGGTTTCGACATGCTCTTCAGCAACGGCAAGCTGGCCGTTCACATCATCAATACGTGGCCGACGAACGCGATTAAGGTCAACACGAAGAACGGCCTCAAGAAGGACGAGTGGCAGCACGTCTTCGTCGTTTATGACGGGTCGAGCAAAGCGTCCGGGCTGAAAATCTACTTCGATGGGCAGTTGCAGGAATGGACCATCGAGCAGGACCGGCTCAGCGACACGATCCGCTCGAAAGTGCCGCTGTATCTTGGCCGACGAAGCACGAGTGCTCCGTTCAACGGGCTGCTCGACGAAGTCCGTATTTACGACCGGGCTCTGACCGAAGTCGAAGTGCAGGCGCTCGCGGGCAGCGATCCCATCCGCCCGCTGCTGGCACTTAAACCGGACGAACGAACCGCCGAGCAAACACAGGCACTGCGAACACACTACCTGACGTCGGTCGATGCTGAGTACCAGAAGACCGCGAAGGAACTGCAGGACCTGAAGGCGAAGATCAGCGAGAACGAGAAGCCGATCAGCACCGTCATGGTCATGCAGGATGTGCCCAGCATGAGGCAGACGTTCGTGCTCGAACGCGGGCATTACGCGAATCCGAACAACGACCGGGCCGTCAATCCCGGAGTGCTGGCGATGCTGCCGCCGCCACCGGCTGAAGCTCCGCAGAACCGGCTCGGTCTGGCGCAGTGGATCGTGCAGGACGATCACCCGCTGACCGCTCGCGTCACGGTGAACCGTTACTGGGCAATGCTCTTCGGCACCGGCATCGTCAAGACGCTCGAAGACTTCGGGGCTCAGGGCGAATGGCCGAGCCATCCGGAGCTGCTCGACTGGCTGGCCGTCGACTTTGTCGAGACCGGCTGGGACATCAAGCGAATGCTCAAGCAGATGGTCATGTCGGGCACTTACCGGCAGACGGCTCGCGTGACGCCCAAACTGCTCGAACGCGATCCCGAGAACCGCCTGTTTGCGCGAGGCCCGCGATTCCGGCTGCAGGGTGAGTTCATTCGTGACAACGCCCTCGCTGCAAGCGGTTTGCTCGTTAACAGAATCGGCGGACCGAGCGTCAAGCCTTATCAACCGCCGGGACTCTGGAACGAAGTCAGCCTCAGCGGGGAAACCTTCACTCAGGACAAGGG
>JAPOLP010000488.1 GCA_029977045.1 Planctomycetota bacterium | reverse complement strand
CGGAGATCTCGCCGGAAGACGCCGGGCCACACGTCAAGGTGATGGCGTCCGGGCGGTCGGATTACCCGAACCAGAGCAACAACGTGCTCTGTTTTCCGGGCATGTTTCGCGGCCTGCTCGATGTCCGCGCTCACACCGTTACGGACCGCATGAAGATGGCCGCCGCGCTGGCAATCGCGCAGGTCATCAGCGACGAAGAGCTGCTGCCCTCGTACATCATCCCGAGCGTCTTCAACCGCCGCGTCGCACCGGCAGTCGCGCACGCGGTTGCTCAGGCAGCGATTGAGGAAGGCGTCGCCCGTAAGACAACGTTGCCCGGAACTTCGCCGCAGGACGACCAGCGCTGATGAATCTCGATCGTTACAGCCGCCAGATTCGGTTTCCGCAACTTGGCGAAGACGGCCAGCGGAAGCTGCTGCAGAGCCGCGTGCTGCTGTGTGGCTGCGGAGCGCTCGGTACCGTGCTGGCAGAAACGCTGACGCGAGCTGGCGTCGGCTTTCTGCGCGTCGTCGACCGTGACTTTGTCGAAGCGAGCAATCTGCAGCGGCAGGTGCTGTTCGACGAGGAAGACATTCGGCAACAGCTACCGAAGTCAGTTGCCGCCGCTCGGAAACTCAACGTCATTAACGGCGACGTGACGATCGAACCGGTCGTTGCCGACGTTGACTACTCGAACATCCGGCAGCTGGCCGACGGCGTCGACCTGATTCTCGACGGTACGGACAACTTCGAGATTCGGTTTCTGATCAACGACCTGTCGCTCGATACCGGCATCCCGTGGGTTTACGCGGGTTGTATTTCGAGCCACGGGCAGACGATGCCGATCTTCCCGAACGAAACCGCGTGCCTGCGCTGCCTGATTGAGTCCCCGCCGGAACCTGGCACGACCGAAACCTGCGACACGGCGGGTATCCTCGGGCCGACTGTCAACGTGATCTCGTCGCTGCAGGCAATGACCGCGATCAAGATCCTGGCGGGCCGCCGCGAAGACGTCGCACTGTCACTGACGATGATCGACGTCTGGGACTTCTCGCTGCGACAGATGAGCGTTGCTGATCTCCGTGATCGGGCAGACTGCCCGGCGTGCAAGCACGGCGAGCGATTGTGGCTGTCAGGCCAGCAGGGTTCGCAGTCGACGGTTCTATGTGGCCGCAACGCCGTGCAGATTCGACCGCAGGAGAAGGCGAACGTCGCACTCGACGAGATGGTGAGCAAGCTCGGCAGCGCCGGCGAGGCCACCGCCAACGCGTTCCTGCTGCGGCTAAAGCTGACCGATCCCGACTACGAGATCACGCTGTTCAAGGACGGTCGAGCGATCATCAAAGGCACCGACGACCCCGGTGTAGCGAGAGCGGTCTACTCACGCTACATCGGCCTGTGACAAACCCAGTTCCGCTATAAGGTTCAGTCTTCCGTCGGCGGCAGCGGGACTTCGTAGCCGTCTTCCATGACTTCAGGCACGCTCGGGGCGTGATACGCGTTGTCTTCCAGCGAGCGATACGTTTCTGCGGCAGTCTTCGGAGCAGCGTCGCCGAAGTCCGTTCCGATCAGGACATCCTGCAGAGTCTGCACATCGGGAATCGCAGTCGATTCGCCTGGTGTCGCTTCAGCCGCGGGTTCACTGGCTGGCTCGTCGATTTCAGGCACAACTTCCGGCATTGGAAGAGCGTCGGGCGACTCAACTGATTTTTCGTCCGCCGTAGGCTCAGGCTTGCGGATCGCGGCAACCGGCGGATCGGACACGACTGGCTTCGCGACTGTCTGTTCGTCTTCGATCGGCTTCGACTCGTCCGCAGGCTCTTCGGTAGCGGGCTTTGCCGACTCTGTGGCGTTCAGCCGCTGCGGTTCCGGACCGAGCTTTGCCAGTTCAGCTTCAATGGCGACCGTATCTACGGGCTCGAACTGCAATCGCTGGCGGTACAGCACCAGAGCGTGCAGTGCGTGATACAGAGGTCCGCAATCAGCAGCGGCCTTGCGGTTATCAACGAGGTCGCGAGCAACGGATCGAACGGCACTCCGCAACCATCTGCTTTCGAGGTCCTGCTGATCGGCACCGACCATCAGGAATTCGAGAACGTGGCCGGTCGTTGCAATGCGTTCGCCGAACTCGCCACTGAAACCGGGTCCGCGGAAGTGCTGGGATGACAGCGAGCCATCCTGATTCTGCAGCGACCGCGCCATCTGAACATAGCGTTTGATCTTCTGATCGGCTTCCATCCAGATGCCGCGCAGCGGCTTGCCCGTCGACATATATGAGTTTCGCGCGAGACTCAGAGCGAACAGGCCGTGCGTTCCTCCGCAGGCAGCGTCGTTTGGATTCGCATACGTTTGAATTTGAACCAGCCGCTCCATGCCCCAGGCTTCGCCTTCGGCGCTGACCCAATCCGCATCCGGCGGCAGGTAGCGGGACAGAGCCCACAGCGTCCAGGTGATCTCTTCGCGATCGTTCACGGTCATCTGAGCGTTGCGGACCATATCCTCAATTGTGACTTCCTCGCCGTTCGCTGTCTTGAAAGCGAACGTCTCGGGGTACTCGGACATCGTCAGAATCGCGAGGAACTGATTCGGGTGTCCCTCGAACGCGTACGGCACCGTGAAGGGATGAAAGCGACCGCCCCACTGTGTGCGTTCGACGACGGGCAGTCCATCGTACAGAGTGCCCGACGTCAGCCACTCGGTTGCCGGTCGCTTCTCGTTGTCGATCTTGATGATGAAGTCAGATCGCAGCGCCAGGATCCCGTGCATGATCTGCCACGGAGTATGCACGTCCGCCGTCAGGTAACGCCGCGACGTTATCGAAATCGCTTCGTTCACCAGATCGTGGAGTTCGTCTTCCTGAGGTTCGGCCTTTCCGGCGACCGTTTGAATCACCCCAGGGACGACCGGCCCGGCCGCATCCATGACTGCCGGCGCAGCGATGGCGAGAATCCCGGCGGACAGAGTGGCGAGCCAGTGACGACGAAGCGAATTCATGGTTGTCGATCTCCTGCAAGCAGGCGGTTTGCTCGATCACAGCCGACCCGTCAGGCATTCCACCTGCCGAACACTCCGAGCGGCGTGACCAGAGTCTTTCTCGGTTGATTGAATCGAACGCACCAAGGGCAAATCGCAACCTTACCCCGATGCGCACTCAGACTCAGCGAATCAGGCGCAGTCGAGCGGACCCCTTCACGAAGGGCATTCCGACTGCGCAGTTCAACCTTTCTATTCGGAGATGCCGAACCTGCCGCTCCAGGCCAATCGATCGGATTCGTCCTCGCTCGTCAACCAGCGCTGCCCGGTCGAATCGACCGTCTCTGCAGGCATAACCGGCAAAGTTTGACAGGGCATCCTGCGTACCAGCCATCGAAACGGTAATGCTGGCCGCTTTCCGCCTGGTTCCAGGACCGCCACACTACTGCCGGACAAGGCGGCAGTTCTCGGCAACACGCGAGCCGCCCCGGAAACTTCACAAACACGAGGTGCTTCGATGGTTCGACACGCTTTGCTCTCACTGCTGATTCTGATCACAGCTTGTCTGTCGCAGACAACCGCCAACGACGAAGCGGGCTTCACGTCTCTCTTCGACGGCAAGACCCTGAAGGGCTGGGAAGGCAACCTCAAGATGTTCCGCGTGGAGGACGGCGCGATCGTCGCCGGGACCATTAAGGAACGCATCCCCAACAACGAGTTCCTCTGCACCGAACGTGAGTACTCGAATTTTGAACTGCGGCTGCAGACAAAGCTGGATGGCAAGGGAGCCAACGCGGGAATTCAGATTCGCTCGAAGCGGATTCAGAACCATCACGAGGTCATCGGTTACCAGGCCGACATGGGCGTGATGGGCGACGGACGCCTGATCTGGGGCAACCTCTACGACGAGTCCCGCCGCCGAAAGTTCCTCACCGAAGGTCCCCAGGACGAGCTGAAAAAGGCGATCAAACCCGACGGCTGGAACGACTTCATCATTCGTTGTGAAGGCCGACACATCACGATCACCGTGAACGGCCTGGTCGTCACCGACTACGAAGAGAAGGATGACGACATCGCCGACTCCGGCATCATCGGCCTCCAAATCCACAGCGGCCCGCCCTCGGAAGCTTCGTACCGGAAGATTCGAATCCGCGAACTGAAGTAGAGTGACGCGGCCCGAGTGAGAGACTGAGGCCTGCAAATGCAGGCTGTCTCAGTGACACGAAAAAACGCCGCCTCGGTTTCCCGAAGCGGCGTTTCTTTTTCTCATGCAAAGGCCGTCAGAAGACGACCATTGCAGCGTTGACTACTCGACAGACGCGATCGTCTTGAGGATTCGCGAGATGATCTTGTAGGGATCAGCCTGCGAGTTCGGACGGCGGTCTTCGACGTAGCCTCTGTAGCCGTTGTTGACGAACGAGTGCGGCACGCGGATCGAAGCACCGCGGTTCGCGACGCCGTAGTTGAACTTGTCGATCGACTGCGTTTCGTGCAGACCGGTCAGACGCATGTGGTTGTCCGGGCCGTATGCCGCGATGTGCTCTTCGCGGTACTTGGCGAACGCTTCCATCAGAGCTTCGAAGTATTCCTTGCCGCCGACATCACGCATACGGTCCGTCGAGAAGTTGGTGTGCATGCCCGATCCGTTCCAGTCGCCCTTGATCGGCTTGCAGTGCCATTCGACATCGATGCCGTACTTTTCGCAGACACGCAGCAGCAGATAGCGAGCAACCCACATGTCGTCACCGATCTTGCGGCCACCTTTGGCGAAGATCTGGAATTCCCACTGCCCCTTGGCGACTTCCGCGTTGATCCCTTCGATGTTGATACCGGCGTCGAGAACGACGTCGATGTGCTCATCAACGATCTGGCGGGCGATGTCGCCAACGTTCCGGAAGCCAACGCCGGTGTAGTACTCGCCCTGCGGTGCTGGATAACCCTCTTCCGGGAAGCCCAGCGGACGTCCATCGGCCATCAGGAAGTATTCCTGTTCGAGACCGACCCACAGGCCGCCATCTTCTTCTGGAACGGTTGCCCGGAAGTTCGACGGATGTGCTTCACCGGTGTTCGGCAGCAGCACTTCGCACATGACGAGAAACGCGTCGCGGCGGGTGGTGTCCGGGTACAGAGCAACTGGCTTCAGAACGCAGTCAGAGTTGTGACCTTCGGCCTGCTGAGTCGAGCTGCCGTCGAAACCCCATTCCGGGCAATCAGCCACAGAAGCCGGAGCATCAGCAACGATCTTCG
>JAPOLP010000742.1 GCA_029977045.1 Planctomycetota bacterium | reverse complement strand
CGCCACCGGTTTTCAGGCATCGAATCGCCGTGATGGCCCGGGTTAATAAAGATGCCAATCGTCACCGGCATCCGCTTCTGAGCGATCAGATTGTCGAAGACGACAGGCACTCGAAACTGGCCCTCTTCGCCGACGTAGGCATGGCCATCCTGAAAGACCATGACTGCCGCCGGTTCGTCGCCGGTGTACTGCTGCGGCACGTAGACGTAGTAGTCGCGCAGCGTGCCTTCGAAGACCTTGCTGCGGAATTCGTGCTGCGTGACCTTGCCTCTGGGCACGCCATCGTGCCGCATCGAGTCCTTACCGAGCTGGTAGTCCTCGTCACCAGCCATCGCGTCGCAACAGCAGGCCAGAAAAGCAGCAGCCAGCATCGTCGGCAGGACAGCACAAAACGCTCTCATCGTTTTCTCCACGGTGAATCTCTTACCGCCCGGCACGTCCGTTTCAGGACATTGCCTCGACCGGACGGCGTTTTGACATGCGAATCTCATTCGCCTGAGTATTGAACTCGACGTCGTCCATGAACGTGCGGATGAGCAGCAGGCCGCGACCGCTGACTCGCTGCTGATTGGCCGGATCGGTCGGATCGGGAATGACTTGCGGATCAAAGCCGCGCCCTTCATCGCGAATCGTCCACGTCGCCTGTTCGCGAGAAAAGCTGGCCGTCAGATGGACTTTGCGGTCCGAGTACGGCGGTTCGGAACGCCGTTTCGCCGCCAGCTCGAAGTAGTCATCTCCGAGCCCTTCCCGCAGCGCCGAATCCAGTTCGAGATTGCCGTGTTCGATCGCGTTGACGAGTGCTTCCTGCAGGGCGGTCGAGATCCGCACGATGTCAGAATCCTCGAACAGATCTAGCCGCCGCATCTGAGTCTGCATGTGAGCGATCAGCGGGCGCAGTGCCGCCACACTGTTGTCGAGTTCGAAGGTCAGCTCGACATTGACCAGGCTGTCGAGCACCCGAGCCTCGTTCCGCTCGATAGTCGCGACGCCGAGCACGGTCCGGATTGTCTCCTCAAGATCCCGTGCCAGATTCCTCTTCGGAACGTAACTCGCCGCGCCCTTCTGCAGCGCGGTCACGGCGATTTCCTCATTCCCGTGAGCCGTCATCAGGACAACGGGGATGTTCCGGTGTTCGCCCCGGATCGCTTCGACGAGAGCCAGCCCGTCTACGTCCGGCATGACCAGGTCCGTCAGCACAAGGTCCACTGGAACCATTCGGATCAGATCGAGGGCTTCCTGACCGTTTTCCGCGAAGACGAGCTCCAACCCGGCGTCCTTCAGGCAGCCAGCCGCAAGCCTGCGATCCACCGCGGAATCATCAACGATCAGCACTGTCGCCATGACACTTCCCTTACCGGCCCGCTTCTCACAGCCACCCAGACAGTGAATGTAAACGTCGCGGCCCATGCCCGCTTTGCCCGCCCGATTTGGAAACCGGCAGTTAACAACTGGTCGCCAGAGGCCCTCGCCGGATTGTTGGGCAGCGATTCTCCAGTCGCAAGTCGACGCGAGGCTGTTCCCCTATTGGTCGGCTTCCGAAACTGCCGCTACGATACGCGCGTCCGGACCGGCTCGAGGAGAGATGCCCCGTTTGGGACCTCGCTGCAGTCCGCCATCGCCGACAGGAGAAAAGCATGACGCCAGTGTTCCGGCTATATCTGGCCCTCACACTCGCCCTGACAGTCCTCAATTCGGGACTCGCTCAAAGAACAGCGCTGGCTCAAACGGATTCGCCAGAGAACAAGGCCGGCGAGACGAAGCCAGCCGCAAGCGCTGACAGCCCGGCAGAGGAAAAAGGGCTGCAGATCCAGCAACTCGATGATCCCGCGACGAAACTGAAGCCCATCAAGCCGCGATCAGCCGAGGAGGACGCTCGCGTCAATGCCCGTGCCTGGTACATGGCCGGACGAGTGCATCAGCAGAAGCAGGATTTCCGCGCAGCCAGGGACGCCTACGAAAAGGTCCGCGAGCTCGATCCAGAGGCGACCTACGTCTACCGCGACCTGATCGAGATCTACTTCAGCCTGCGGCAGCCGGATGAGGCAGTCAAGCTGGCGATCAAGGCCGTCGAATTCGACCCGACCGACTATCAGCTGTTGCGTACCGTCGGTTTCGAGATGCTCAAACAGCGAAAAGTCGCCGAGGCAATCAAGTACATCGAACTGGCACGAAAGTCTCCAGCCGTCGATCAGAAATCGGGTTTTTACGTTCTCATCAACAAGGACCTGGGATTCCTTTATGCCAACCTCGGCGAAGCCGACAAGGCGGCAGACTGCTACGAGGTGGTTCTGCAGGCCCTGCTGAAACCTTCCGACTTCGGGCTCGACTCACGAACCGTGTCTGAGTTCCGCAAATCTGCCGATTCGTCCTTCGAGCGGATTGGCACGATCATGCTGGCCGCGAAGCGAGCGGACCTGGCGCTGACTGCTCTGGAACGAGCCCAGCGGGAACAACGCGGCAAACCCAGCGTCATCAACCTGCTGCTTGCCGAGCTATACCATCAGAAGGAAAACGAGCAGAAGGCACTCGAACAACTGCTTATCTTCTTCGAGTCCAACGTGCAGCGAGGCCGTACCCCGTACGTCCTGTTCCGCGACATTCTGACGAAGCTCGAGGATGAAGCGTCGCTGATGCCGCGTCTGGAAGCACTGTCATCGTCTGCTCCGGAAAACCAGGAACTCAGCCTGTTCCTCGCGGAAACGTACCTGGCTAACGACCGGCTTGAAGATGCGGAGAAGATCTACCTGGCCGCAGTCAAGGAACGTCCGACCAATGGAGCGTACCTGGGACTGACGAAGATCTACCGCCAGCAGAACAAACCGCGTGAGGTCCTGGACCATTTCGCCCCGCCGTTCCTGCAGGCACTGGCCGCCCCCGAGCGCCCGGCTGAGATTGAAGCAGAGTTTGAAGCCATCGTTGAATCGTCGTCGCTGGTAGACGCCCTGATCAAACTCGGCAAGGACGACCTGGAAGCAGCGAAACGCGAGTTGCCGTTTGCCTCGTTCATGCTCCTCGCGGAAGTGTCGTCAGAAAGCGAACGCTACAACGACGCGGAAGCCTTCTATCGGCACTCACTGAAAATCAATCCGGCCCAGGCGGGGCTGATTGTCCGTCAGTTCGGCAGTGCAATGCTCGCAGCTGAACGCTACGAAACCGCGGCAGTGGTTTATGACGAAGCAACACAGAATCCGCTGCTTCAGGGCAACAAAGCTCAGAACTTCCTGATGCTGGCAACCGCTCGCGAGTTGAACACGGAAACCGACAAGGCCCTGGCGGCCATCGGCACCGCGGCGAAGCTCGTTCCGGACAATTATCTGATCGAGTACCGCGAAGCCTGGATCTACTACCACGCCCACCAGTACCAGACCGCCGCTGAGAAGTACGAAGCCTACATCGCCAAACACAAGACCTCGCCCTTCGCGAGGCAGGCACAGTTCAGCCTCTCAGCGATCTACGTCGAACTCGGTGACCTGCCGAAGGGCGAGAAGATCCTCGAAGACTACCTTGCTGAGAACCCCGACGATCCCGGCGTCAACAACGATCTCGGTTACCTCTATGCCGACCAGGGCAAGAATCTCGAAAAGGCCCGTGGGATGATCGAGAAGGCCGTCGCCGCCGAACCGGAAAACGCGGCCTATCTCGACAGCATGGGCTGGGTCCTGTTCAAGCTGAAGGAGTTCGAGAAAGCCCGCGACTGGCTGCAGAAAGCCGTCGACCTCAAAAGCGGCAATGACT
>JAPOLP010000085.1 GCA_029977045.1 Planctomycetota bacterium | reverse complement strand
GATGACTGATCTTCCCGAACGTGAGTTTGAATGGATTCGCACGACGGCGGCTCACAAGTGGTACGACGTTCGATGGTGGGGCGACGGCACTGGTGCCATGAAGTCCGTCTATAAGTACGCGTTTCGCAACTACAAGTTTGCCGCGACAACCTCGTTCTTCAAAAGAGAAACAACCGGTAACGACGAACTGAACCCGCTTCAGCGACAACTGATTCGACTCGTGCAACTGATCACGGTCTGCCAGGCCCTGGAGATGCAGCACGATTCGCTGATTCAGAAACGGATGCTGGCCGAGCGGACTGGAAAGTTCGCGGCGTCGAATTCGCATACGCGTCTGCGTGCCCAGCTGGATATGCACCTCACGGAACTCGAATCGCAGATTGTTTAAGCAATGGACAGCCTGCGAGGCGCGAAAGCTGCCATCGACAACCTGCTGAAGCGGGCGATGATCGCGATGGAAGACGACATCTACGCTCAGTTCTACAACCCGGCACTCGATCGAATCCGCAAGGCCAGCCAGTCGTTTGATGTGGAACTTGGTGTGGTCGAACGAACGACAATTCTGACCAATAACCGGGCGTTCGCCAAAGTCGAACCTCAGTCGACCTACGAATTCGATCTTCCTAAACGAGACATCCTGCTGACTGAAGCACTCAAGTCGGCCTACGCTCTGCAGCAGGACATCGGTCCGCTGTTGCAGGATCCGTCATTCCAGACTCTCGCGTCCAAGTTCACCAGTAGCGGAAACGTCGTACAGAACGTGCTGCCGGGACTGAGTTCTCAGACGGACCAGCAGTCCCTGATTCTCGGTCAGAATCTCAACGGTCCTCAGTTCAACAGTGAACTTGAGACGTTGATTCCCGATCCGTCGATCTATCGCTTCCAGAACGGAACGGGTTACGAGGTCCGGCCAGTGATTCAGCCGGATGGCCAGTCGGTCGTCTTCGACTTCAACTACATGTATACGACGGACCTTCTGCAGCCGACAAACTCGGGACAGAAGGGGCTCGGGCGAGTCAAACGCCACTTCATCGACACCGAAGTTCAGCTGGGCAATCTCGAATGGCGCGAGATCAGCCGGTACGAGATCGCCCTGAAGGCAGCTCGCAGCGGCCAGGGAGTTCCGCTTCTGCAGGACATCCCGATTGCTGGAGCGATCTTCCGCCCGCTGCCGTCTGACGGAGCGTCCATTCAGAAGAACATTATCGTCGGACAATCAACGATCTACCCGACGATTCAGGACCTGCTTGGACTGCGTCCGACAGAACTTTCGCAACCGAATCTTCAGCAGATCATCGATCTCCGAAACCGGGCGAGGATTTCCAGCGCAAACATGACAGAGCAGTTGACGACGTCACTGAACCAGCTGATCGAGCTTGATCAATGCAGCCTCGACAAGCCGGCCTGTCTGCCTGGGCTGGCTCCGCAACCGGGCCCCGACCATGAGTTGGTGCCAAGAGTGAATTCCACAACCGAATTGCCCTGCCAGTGTCCGAACTGTCTGCAGAAGAGGGCTGCACTTGAGGCTGGGGCGCCGCTTCAGGTGCCAGCCGTTGAACATCCAGTTGTTGAGCAGCCACTCGCTCCAGAGGTGCCGTCGGTCGTGCCGACAATCGTTCCTGCGGCGGGCCGGGCGGAGTTACCGGTGATTGAACAGACGGGGTTCCGCAAGCCAGTTGGAAGTGCTCCCCGCCGGGTGACGGCTCCGCGTCCATTGAGCGCGACTCAGTGAGCAGGCCCGATTTTCCAGGCAGTCACGATTGCTTAATTCCGAAAGCACGCGGCCCGCGAATCGAATTGGATTCGCGGGCTGTTTCTTTTGTTTATCGGCTTCGTTGACGCGCGTTCTTGCTAAGCGGCCTGTGAGCCGCCACCAGCGATGATCTCGCCGTTCTCGCCGACCTGTTCGAAGCTGACGGTCAGGCGTTTGGAGACTCCGGACTGTTCCATCGTCACGCCGAAGATGCGGTCGGCGACGGTCATCGTTCGTTTGCGGTGGCTGATCATGATGAACTGCGTCATCTGCTTGAACTCGTGAATCACGCCGGCGTAACGCTCGACGTTCGCGTCGTCGAGAGCGGCGTCGACTTCGTCGAGAATGCAGAACGGGCTGGGGTTGCTCTTGAAGATTGCCAGCAGCAGCGCGACGGCGGTCATTGTCTTCTCGCCACCGCTGAGCAGAGTGATGCTCCGCAGTTCCTTGCCGGGCGGACGCGCGACGATATCGATACCGCAGTCGAGCACGTCATCGGGATCTTCGAGAACGATTTCGCCGTCACCGCCGCCGAACAGCTTGCGGAACAGTTCGCGGAACTCGACCGAGATCGCCTCGAACGATTCCATGAACATCCGCCGGCTTTCGGAATTGATGCGGCGGATAATGTCTTCCAGCGTTGCCTTGGCCTCAGTCAGGTCCATCAACTGACTGTTGAAGTGGTTGAAGCGTTCTTCAAGTTCGTCGAGCGTTTCCAGACTGTCCGTGTTGACGCTACCCATCGACTTAAGTCGTCGCCGCAGTCGGTTGACCTGTTCGTCGAGTTCATCGCGGACGTCTTCGTAACGAACACCATCAATTTCCCGCAGCGAGAACGGCGTCTCATCATTGACGTCGGAATCGACCTCGTCTTCTGCCAGTTCGTCACCGACTTCCTCGTCGTATTCCGCTGCCGCGTCCTCTGCGAGGTCGTCTTCATCCCAGCCGTCTTCTTCGTCGTCCCATTCCTCGTCGTCGTCTTCTGAGTCGTCCTCGTCCTCATCGACTTCGGAGTCTTCTGCCGCGACTTCATCATCCGCGTCGGCTTCGGCGTCCTGATCATCCTCCAGTTCCGAGTCCGCATCGTCGCCGTCTGCTTCCTCATCCCACTCGTCGTCTGCCGACTCGTTCAATGCTTCATCACCGGTAACATCACCTTCAAGGTGCCCGCGTTCGATCAGGAAACTCCGGAAGGCGGAGGCGCCGGACACGGCAACTTCATCGATCGTGATGCCGTATTCTTCCTCGATGCGTTCCCCGCAGGTCGAAAGCCGATGCCGCACGTCGCGCAATTCGACTTCCTGAGCGTGTTGAGTTTCTGACAGTGACCGCCGCTCATGCCTCAACCGGGTTTCTTCGTCACCCATCGTCGCACGCACTCCGCGGAGGCGATCTTTCTCGCTGGAAAGGTCGCCAACGCGGTCGGCATTCGACTCGGATTGCAGTGCCAGTTCCGCGAGTTCTGATGTCGAATTAAGGACCGCCAGTTCCGACGCGAGTTGCCGTTCCGCCAGCGCCGTCGAACGTCGAATGATTTCGGTGGCCTGTTCATGCTGAGATGTCGCCTCGTCGCTCAACCGATCGAGTGCTTCCGTCAGGCTATCTCGCCGCTCAGTCTGTCGAGCAAGCTGCAGCCGCTGCTCAGTCTGTTGCTGGACGAGCAGATTTCGCTCCTGCTCGAACTCGATCAGCCCGGCTTCCAGTCTTCCCGTCTGCTGTTCAAGGTCCTGCAGTTGCGATTCGACGCCAGAGAGTGCGTCGAATTGTTCCGCCAGTTCTCCCTGAGCGGTTTCCGTCTGTGTCTGCGCCTCGACGATTCCGTTTTCCGCCGTCGCTTTCTGTTCGGATAACTGCCGAACCACCAGTTGCTGCGCCTCAGCGGAACCACGCAACCGAGTCAGCTCGTCGTTGACGTCTTCACGCTGCTCGGCGGTTTCGGCAAGCTGTTCCTGAATCGCTTTGAGCTGGCCTGCGATCGTCTGCAGGTGCGATTCACTCGAACCGACCGACTGGTCAAGCCGAATGACGTCGTTCTTCAGCCGCCTTAACTCATTCTTGCGTGACAGGACCGCCGATTCGCCGCGAACGCTGCCGGTGTAGACGGCACCTTCTGGCTCAACCAGTTCGCCCTGCAGCGTGACAAACCGCTGGCCGCGACCGTCGCCCGACGCAAGTTTCCGCGCGGCGTCGAGATCAACAACAATCCATGTCGATGCAAGCAGCCTCGCCGCCAGATCGCGATGCGGACACGCAGCTGCCAGTAGTTCGTCAGCACGACACACGACACTGGGATGCCGCGCGATGTCAGCAACAGATTCGGCGTCTCCCTCATCTCCGCTCAGCCCCAGAAAACCGACGCGGCCATCGATCCGGGCTTCTCCGCGATTGAGGTACTCGACCAGCGGCTGCAGATCATCCATCACGATGAGCTGTGCATGTGAGCCCAGCGCGACTTCCATCAACGCGGCGTTTTCGAGTTCGACATCCAGCAGGTCGGCGACACTGCCGACGATATGGCTCCACGGCGGATAGTCCGATGTTCGGGCTCGCTTCAGGATCTCGCGAACGCCGATGCCGAGTCCTTCCTGACGCTGCTCGAGATCTTCCAGCACGGCCAGTCGCGCCTGAGTTGCGCTGCGGCGTTCACGCAGTTCGACCAGTTTCTTGCGAGTCTCGTCCTGCGTCGTTGCGAGCTGCTGCTTCTCGCCGCGCTGCCGCGCCCAGAGTTCGGAAATCTGTGCGGCTCGTTCCAGAGCTTCCTCGACGGCCTCCTGGCGGGATTCGAGTTCGGTTGTTGCCGACTCCAGTTCTTCATTCAACCGCGTCAGTTCGTCCTGATGCTGATCGCGAGTTTCCTCGAGCGAACGAATCTGCGCTTCGAGCAGCGCGATTTTCTGACGGATGTGCGATGCCTCGGCTGTCAGCTCCGTCCGCGACTTCCGAGCCTGATCGATCTGCGTCTTGTTGCTGTCGAACGCTGATTTCAACTCGTTGATTCGTGTTTCGTGCTGATCGACGGCCTGCTGTTGTGACTCGAAATTATCGTTGAACTGGTCCAGTTCACGCTGAGCCGCGGCTCTCTCGCGATCAACCTGAGCAAGGCGACCGAGCGTTCCCGAATGCTGACGCCGCAGCCGGACAAGTTCAGTCTCGGTCTCGCGCAGCCTCGCCGTTTCGTGCCGGATCGTCGATTCAAGACTGACGGCGGCCTCACGAGTCGCAGCTGCAGCACGCTCGGCTTCCCGCAGTTGATCGTCGACCCCGGCAAGTTCGCTGTCGAACGAGGCAAGCCGCTCATCAATTGCCTGCTGCTGGCCGGTCAGTTCGTCGAGTGCAGCGTTTGTCTCCGCGAGCTTTGCTTCGACCTTCACCTGCCGATCGTTCAGCCAGGCATAGTCGTCCGCTGCCAGCCCGAACCAGGCAAGTCTGAGTTCCTGTTCGACGTCGCGGAACTTCGATGCCTTCACCGCCTGGTTCCGCGTCGAGTTCAACTGCGATTCGAGCTGATCGACGATGTCCTGCAACCGGACCAGGTTCTGGCTGACTCGTTCGAGTTTCCGCAGTGCTTCGGTTTTCTTCGATTTGAAGCGACTGATGCCTGCCGCTTCTTCGAAAATGATCCGGCGAGCGGCCGGGTTCGACTGCAGGATCTGCCCGACACGTCCCTGCTCGATAATGCTGTAGGCCGACGTGCCGGCTCCCGTGCCCATGAACGCGTCGCGGATGTCCTTGAGCCGCGCTGTCGCGCCGTTGATCAGGTACTCGGAATCGCCATTCCGCCACAGCCGGCGACCGATCGTGACCTCGTCGGTTTCAATCGGCAGGATGTTCTTCGAGTTGTCGAACGTCAGGCTCGCCTCAGCAAACGCGCTCGCTTTCCGACCGGACGACCCATTGAAGATGACGTCGGTCATTTCCTTGCCGCGCAGGCTCTTGGGACTCTGGTCGCCGAGAATCCACTTCATCGCGTCAACGACGTTGCTCTTACCGCTGCCGTTCGGGCCGACGACGCACGTGATGCCGTGCGAAAAGTCGAACCGCGTCCGGTCGGCAAAGCTCTTGAAGCCGAAAAGTTCCAGCGACTTCAGCATCGACGGGCGGAATTCCTGAGGGGGCTTAACACGACGAAACCGCGGGCTTGCACCCACGGCTCGTCAGACAAATCCATTTGTTCGAGTTGCCGGCAATCGCCAGCGGCACAGCCTGCTCCTTGTTACTCAACTCGCAGGTCATCGGGTTCCGGGTTTTCGTCCGCTGACGAATCGTCCTTCTTCAGCCAGCCGAGCGGTGACCAGCTTTTCCTGTCCTTCTCGACAGGCCGATCGCCGTTCGCCTCGGCCAGTACTGCGGCTCGTCGAGCCGCGTAGTCGCCCGCTTCGTTGTCGTCAGAGAATTCGTCGGTCGCGACATCGGCTTCCGCAGGCTCGTCGTCGTCGCTGACGTCTTTGAAGTCGTCGCCATCGTCGTCGACACGGTCAAACATGTTCGGCGTGTAAGCCGACCGTCCGACTCGCGATTGACTGCCGTTTCGCACGTAAGCACGTCCGGCCTGCGGCAGAGCATCAATTTCAAATCGACCAGGCAGGTTGCCCTGAGCATCTGCCTGAATGAGCAACTGAGCCACGTCGGGATACGACGCCCCCAGTTCGGCAGCCACGGTGATGACGTCTTCGATCTGTCGCGAAACCACCTTCTTCTGTTCGTCCTCGTCGCCGTACGGAGTAAAGCGGCTGACAGAGACCGTATCGCTGTTCGCTCGCGAAGTGACAAGCAGGCGCCCGACGCGAATTGTCATCGGGGTCTTGAATTCCTGAGTGCGGTCAAACAGTACGACTTCCGGACGCTTGCGGACGGTGATATGGACCATCGGTTCGCCCTGAGTTTCCAGCGGATGCAGCCAGAACTCGTCACGCAGTTTGGGGCCTGCGATAAACGGATCGTCTTTGTCCAGAGTCCACAGAGCGCGGAACGCTCCGTATCGCGTTTCGGCACTGTCGTACTTCGTGCCGTCATCGTCGACGTGAACGTGCATCAGATCCCGCAGAGCGAGATGCGCCTGCGGATCGTCCAGAATCGACAGTGCTGCGAAGGCATAAACTCGAAACGCCCGCTCTTTCAGAGCGGCCTCATGCAGTGTCTCGATGCCGTCCGATTCGTCGAGATAGGCCAGCGCGACGGCCGAGTGAAACCGGCACTCCAGGTCATGCGACTTCAGCCCCGTCTTCAGGACTGGAATCCCCTTTTCGCCGATCGCTTCCAGCTGGATCGCAGCTTTCTCGGCGGTGGCCGGATCCTGCAACTGCCGTTCGAGCCGCTTGACCCGCACCCGCTGAGCAACAGCCGACTCACGAAACGCGATCGACTGAATCACCCGCATGTATCGCGGGTAGTCTTCGCGGTAATTCGGATGCACCTTCAGCAGGATTCGCTGGTCAGTCTGTGCTTTGGCCATTGGCTCCTTAATGCCGGCGCGATCATAAGCCGAGAATCGCAGGCCGATTCGTTCGGCGAGACGCGTCACGTTGCGGTACGTGCGGAAGTCGGACTTCACGTACAGAGCCATGTCGCGTTCGATCAGCGAGACGCCACCGCCGAGCACCTTGCCGCGTTTCAGGACGCCAGCACGGTCTTCGATATCGTTCCCGCCAGGAGCCACCAGAACCGGACCTTCGGCCCTGGCCACGACATGCCCTTTCAGGCGGCCACGACCTGGAACAATGGCTGTTTCCGACAGAATGGTTTCAAACAATCGTCCACCATTCAGGCTGGTTGCTCCGTCGTCGCCGGGAATTCGCACCTGAATGTCAAAGCGATCGCCCTTCTTTGCCAGCGGCGGCAGGTAGGCTCGCACAACAACCAGAGCCGTGTTTGGAGACCGCAGGATTTCCTTGGCGTTCTTCACATTACGCCGCCGCATGTCGTCGAGCAGTGCTTCGCGTTCCGGGCTGGGCGGCGGGTCGCCACCGGTTCCGTTCAGACCAACAACCAGGCCAACGCCTTCCAGCACGACACGGTGCAGACCGGTGAACGTTGTGTAGTCACCGACCATCGGGACTTCGATCTTCGTTTCGAAGTCGTCATCAAAGTCGTCCGTATCCGAATCGCTGTCGTCCTCGTCAGCCTTTGAACTGAGGAGATTCCAGCCCAGCGAATCGAGACCGAGACTGCTGCAGCCGGCCAGTCCTGTGCTCAGCAGAAGAGCCAGCAACACGGGCAGAACGCAGGTCAGACGGAGAATTCGAGCGGGCGCGCGAGTGACGAGAGCCATTTTCGGCATCCGATGTCAGAGGCGGAAGGTTGTCGCGGACGCGACGAGAGATGAAGTGGCCGGTCGCGGAGGAGAACGAGCGACGGTGGCCGGAGAGTGACCTCGGAGAATAGGAGCGATCTGTAAAACCGGTCAATATGGCCTGAGTCGGGCTACTCGCGAGAGTCGGCAGCACCCGAACAAGCCTGCTGATCGCGGTCCGACAGTCGTCACATCTGTCGAAATCAAAACAGGTTGCTACACCTGTTCGACCCCAGCAACCTGCCAGAGCTGCGCGAATTCCCTGAAATCGAAACTGGTTGACCGTCCTCGGAAAGCGGTCGTAAGATCGCCCGTTACACTGAAGCGTTGGATTCCACAGTGGCGAATTTCCCCGATGAATCGGGCATAATCGCCGACTCGGCAGCCCCTCTCACTGCTCAGTTCCCATTGCCGCTTCGAGGCTCAGCAATGCATACGCTCGGAAAAGTACTCGCCTGGTTCACTTTCCTGCTGGCTCTCGGTGCCGTCTATTTGTCAGCACAGGTTCTGGCGAAGCGGAACGCCGCGACGGCCGACCTGGAAACGAACCGGGCCGCGTACGAAGCATCGATCGCGCCCCTCGAGGAAGCACAAGTTGCTCTACGACGCGCGGAGGATGCCCGCACTCAGGCGCTTCATGGCTGGACGCCTCTGTATGGCAGCAACCTGGGAGTAAGCGCCGGCGCACCGGGCGCGATCGGAATTTCAGGTCTTGGGCAGGTGTCCGGACTGCAGGCCGGGAAAAGGATCCATGTCTTTACTGCCACTGCCGACGGAAAATCAGCTTATCTCGGCCCTTTCACAGTGACCGAAGTTTTCCAGGACCAGACAAACGCCACTGCTGATTTCCCGCTCCGAGCCTCAGACACTGCTAACTGGAAAAGTGTGGTGGGGCAGACCCCGGACCGGCCAAATGACCCGGTGCCCGGTCGTGTCTATGGAAGCGTCCCCAGTGAGGGGCCCGAAACCGTGCTGCATCTGCAGCAGTTGATGGTTCGAAAGCATCAATTGCTGGAAGCCGAGCAGGAACTTCTGGCGGTCCGTCAGAAGGAAGTGAATATCGCCAACGAGCATCTCAACTACCGCAACAACGAACTGCACGGCGACCAGACCCTGCAGAACGACCGAGACGGTCTGCCGCAGTTCGTGATCGACGGACTGGTGAAAGCCATCGAGGACGCCGACGAGTCCCGTAACAGAATCCAGACTGAAGTCGACGAGCTGCGGCATCAGATCAAGGCGTCCTACGACGAGATCGTTGAACTCAAAGCAGCCAACGATGCACTCGCCGTGACTCTGCCCGCAGGTGAGGCAACTGCCGGGCCGGCACCTTCCAGCGTAGGCGAGTAGTCAAGGCGGGGTGCTTCTGCATCAGTCGAGCGAGATCTGCCTCCCGAACGCGACTGATTCACGACGTAGAATCATGTTGGCGTTTTGCGAGCAGGCAGCGAGAATCCGGCCTGCGCATCGGTTTCCGCAGTCAGCCAGCATCGGCCCTTTCCACAACGGAGTTCCGGAATGGGAATTCACAATCGCGACTACATCCGCGATGAGCCGCCCGGCGGCCACTATTCCGGAAGCGGATTCGGAAGCAGCCCGGTTGGCTCCGACGCATGGGCGATCAAGCGAATCATTGTTGCCTGCGTCGTCGTCTTCTTTCTGCAGAATCTTTTTCCCTCTGACGAAGTCCGCGTGGGACCGCAGGGAATTGAAATCACGCGGGGGCTGACCGGCTGGCTGGATCTGAACTGGGCTGGGCTGACGAAGTTTCAGCTCTGGCGAGTCGTCACGTACGGATTCTGCCATAGCACGCAGGGTCTGGCTCACATCTTCTTCAACATGTTCGGCCTGTGGATTTTCGGCCGCGCCATCGAACAGCTCTATGGAGCCAAAGAAACCCTCGCTTTCTTTGTCGCCACCGTCGCCGTGAGTGGCGTGGTCGAGGTCGTTGCCCAGCACTACGCAGGTTTGAATCCATCAGTCATTGGAGCTTCCGGCGGCGTGATGGGCGTGCTGATCCTGACAGCGATGCACTTTCCGAAAACGATGGTGCAGTTCCTGTTCATTCCGTTTGCCTTCGAGCTTCGCTGGCTGGCTCTGGGGTATGTCGCGCTCGATGTGTGGCGAGTCATGGCAGGAGGGACTGGCATCGCCGCGCTGGCTCATCTGAGTGGGGCCGCGTTTGGTTACGTCTACTTTCAGACGGGACTGCGGCTGACTGGCGGGCCGTCATACGGCCGCCGCTCGAGAGGCATCGGACGGTGGCTTAGATCGAAACTGGCCAGCCGACCGAAGAAGCCGGTTCGCAACGCCGATCAGAAGGACGTTCGTCTCTACGAACCGCCGGCTCCGGACCAGCTTGACGCCGAAGTCGACCGCATCCTCGAGAAGATCAACCTCACCGGCCGCGACAGCCTGACGCCCGAGGAAAACGAAATTCTGCTGAAGGCCAGCGAACGCTACAAGAACCGCGTTTAGCGGTGGTCGCTACGCGAGAGAGACAACCGGTTCATGGCTGCTCGTGGTGCGGGATCAGGTGGAACGATCCGTTGTGGCGTTCAGCGAGACGCTTCAGATAGAGCACCGAATCGGCAACCAGCTCGGCTTTGCGGAAGCCAGTCTTCGATCCAATCGTCTCGCGGGCTGAGTCACGTTCGCCGCCAATCAGCAGGTGGTAAGCGTCGAGCAGCCGGCCTTCGAGCACTTCTTCAAACGCGAACGTATGCAGCTGTGTTTTGCCAAACGGCAGTCGCAACAGTTCGAGCTGCGTCTTGTGCGTGAAGCTACCGTCGGTCAGGAAGTAGATGACGTCCGGACGAAACCTCAGAGCAAGTTGCATCGCGATCGTCGGGTCGGTGTTTCCGTCAGCTTTCAGCGTCTGCATCCACGTCAGGTAGTACTCCTTTGCCGCAAGGCTGGCCGACACCGGACGAGGTGACGGCATCGTGATCGGGCCGTCGTTGAAGAAGATCAGGTGAAACTCCTGCGAGTCAGCCATGGAGACGATCGACTGGATGAGTTCCAGCTTCAGCCGCTTGAACCTCGTCTTTGCATCACTGTCGTGCGGATGGTTCATGCTGCGTGAGCAATCGAGCACGAAGACGAAGCGGCGACCGTCAACCGTGCTTCCAAAGAAGCCGTTTCCAGACCCGTCACCAGTCGCATTGCCCTCGCCAGTCCCGCTGCCGTTTTTTGCCGAGACCCCATTTGAGCTGCTGACGCCGCCGACATGCTGGCTGAGGTCGGCAATACTCCAGGCGGCAGGTTGGGCGTCGACATTGCTTGAAGTTGTCGCCGCGTAAAAAACGCTCGCCGGTTGACGACGAGCCAGCAAAGTGAACGCTGCGTCCTGCCCTCCGGCCAGCGTGTCATCCAAATGTTCCGTCGGAGGAAGAAGCGTGACTGACTGCTCAATCTTCTGTTGATCGACATCGGCCTCGAACGCCGCAGCCAGCGTTCCATCGAACTGCGGTCCCTGGCTTTCCGAAACTGAAACCAGGCCCAGGCAAATCACCAGTAGCCCATGCGTGATTGCCGAGGCAACGACCGCGTACTTCGACCGCGTCGTCGGCTGATACGGCGACGAGTTTGCGGTTGAGGCAGGCGGCGGTGCTGGCTGTCTGGTGCTCACGGAAAGTTCGTTCCAGGCGGGAATATGGGCGTCCTGTGAGCCTACCCGCGAACTGAACGACGTGCCAAACAGTTCCGCCCGGCGGAGCAGGATTGGCCTTCCCCCAGTGGTCAGGTCATACCGAATCGAGCGATTGTCTGGAGCGACCGATGGGCAGGCTGTTTGACGAGCAAGTCAGTGACAGTGAGCCAGCAACAGCAGGATCTCAGTCCATTGGATTCGGCGGGCGAGCGAGGCCAGTTCGGATGATGCGTCGCGCGCGGCACTCTGGCAGAGGTCGACGAAGGCGAACGGATCCCAGTTGCAGGCAGTGCCGAGTTGCCGATTCCAGCGATCGGCGTCTGGCAGCGAACTGTCACTCAGCAGTTGTCCGGCGATGATCGCGAGGTCAAAGAAGATCGGATGATCGCCAACGCGGCGGAACCAGTATTTCGAGTTCGACCAGTCAGGCTCGCGGCGATGCATGATGCCGTGCCAGTAATCGCCATTCCGATCGGCTCCGCGGCCTTCGATGCTCTGCGACAGCTTGTGGCTCTCGTCCAGGAAATCGTGAATCAGCCACAGCCCGGCGTGCAGCGCAACCGGATCGTTCAGCGAGTTGCCCCCGGCGGACGAAGCAGGCTGGAACGATCGCAGGTGCCCCGCGAGCCAGCCTCGATTTCGCGGCGGCCAGTTCGGCGCGATCGCTGGCAGATTGTTGTCAGCGGGCCG
>JAPOLP010001106.1 GCA_029977045.1 Planctomycetota bacterium | reverse complement strand
GACGAAGCGGCCATCCGGGCTGAAGGTCATGCCGCGAAAGCCGCCGATCGTTGCGACGAATGTCGGGTCGAACTTCTGCAGAGACTCGGCTTTCCAGGTGCGAGCCTGCTTGCCCGTTGCCGTCTCCCAGTGAATCAGATTGGCCATCAGGTCGCCCGTCGCCAGGTGCTCGCCGCCGGGGTGAAACGCGACGTTGTAGATCTGCGATTGGTGCCCGGTCATCTCGCGGATCAGCTTGCCTTCCTGATCCCACAGCCGAACGGCCAGGTCGTTGCCGACTGACGCGAGCACGCCCTGCGAGCTGACGGCGATCGCGCGGATCCAGCCCTTGTGAGCCTCGACGGTCCGAACGGGCTCCGGCTTGTCGCCTTCAACCGGCCACCAGACAAGACGGCCATCGTATGTCGCCGTGATGACGAACTTGCCCGTCGAGTCAAACGCGATGCCTCGCCCCCAGCTTTCGACCGGATACGCGACCTTGTTGCCCGTCGCGATCTCGAACCGCCAGACGTTGTAGTCCTGCGCGAACGCGAAGACGTACTTCCCGGAAGGATCGAACCGACACCCGGTCAGCGGGCTGTCGTGAACGAGGTCGAGGGCAACGTGAGTTTTCGTAACATCCATCGATGCGACTCCGGAAGGGCGGACGACCTGTCTGCTGGTGACGGGCGATGATACCCAGTTGGGTGGCCGGCGTAACATGGATCGCGTGCAGAGCCCGGGCGATTGATCGTGGTCCTGTCAGTTGTGGGCGTTTGTCAGATAGACTCCCGCCCGGTCGCTCGTCCGTCCTGAGTTATCAACTGGAGGCAACCATGACTGGTCGGTCACTGACACTCGCGCTGCTTGTTCTGACATCTGGACTTTCTGCGTTATCAACGGTTGAGGCAGACGACGCGTTCGATGCCGCAGTCGCGAAGCTCGACGTCAATCGCGGAATTGTCACGGTTCTGGGCCTGCCGGAAGGCGGAGCGGACGCGGTTGTTGCTCTGGCAAAGGCCGACGGACGGCGTGTCTATTTTCAGTCGCCGAAGAACGCCGACGTTGCAGCCGTACGGCGAGCTGCCGACAAAGCAGGCACGCTCGGCGTTTCGCTGACCGCGGACGTCGGAACGCTCGACTCGATTCACCTCAGCGAGAACCTGACCGACGGGATCATCGTCGCGGATTCGCTGGCGGGTCAGGCGAGCGAGGCGGAGTTGCTGCGAGTGCTGCGGCCTCACGCGGCGGCGCTTGTCGGCAGGCGAAAGATTATCAAGCCGGAGCCCGACGGCATCGAGGACTGGAGCCATCCTTACCACGGGCCGGATAACAATCCGCAGTCGAACGACCAGCTTGTCAAAGGCGCGTTTCAGACGCAGTTCATCGCGGCTCCGAAGTTCAGCCCGATGCCCGAGCAGTCGGTCATCGCGGGCGGACGCATCTACAAGGCGATGGGGCATATCGCTCACAAAGCCAATCAGAACGAGATGCTCAACACGCTGCTGTGCATCAACGCGTACAACGGCACCGAGCTGTGGCGACGCAAGCTGCCCGAAGGTTTCATGATTCACCGCAACACGATGATCGGAGCCGACGACGCGCTCTACATGGGCGATCACGAATCGTGCAAAGTCTTCGACGGCAGGACCGGCGAGATCATCCGCCAGATCACGATCCCTGAAGGCATTACCGACGGTCCGACCTGGAAATGGATGGCGATTCAGGATGACACGCTGTTCGCGCTGGTTGGCAACGTCGAAGTCAAAGTCGAAACGCTGCCGTCACTGACCAGGGGCCTCGGACACTGGCCGTGGGGCATGTGGAAGGGGCACGACTACGGCGATCCTCGAACGGCGTTCGGACACGGTCGCACGTTCGTCGCCATCGATCGGAAGTCCGGCGAGATCAAGTGGCACTACCGCGACGAAGAATTCCTCGACGCCCGCGCCGTCTGTATGAAGAACGGTCGCATCTACTTCTGCACGCCGGAGAAGTTCCTCGCCTGCCTGGACGCGACGAGCGGCAAGCTCGCCTGGAAGAACTCGGACGACGACCTGCTGCAGGCGATCGGCCCGAACGAGCGGGCTCAGCATTACATCACCGGCTACGCGACGACATGCTACATGAAGTGCAGCGACGATCTGCTGTTCTTCGCCGGGCCGCAGCGCAAGCAGACGGTTGTCGCCTCGGCCAAAGACGGCAGCCTGCAATGGACCAACGAAACCGGCAACCTGCAGCTCGTGCTGCGGAAGGACGCCGTGTACGCAGCCGGGCCGCAGAACACCGCCG
>JAPOLP010000187.1 GCA_029977045.1 Planctomycetota bacterium | reverse complement strand
TGGCGGAATGGCAGAAGCGACGGATTCAAAATCCGTTGTCCGTAACAGGGCGTGTGGGTTCGAGTCCCACCTTCGGCAGTTCACTCAACCCCTCGCGCGGTGAAATTCCAGCTCTGCCGCAGTATGCATTGAGGTGGTTTGGCCGGCGCATTGACGCGTCTGATCAATCAAACGGCTCCCCGGCACCCGCGTTGTGCCGTACCCTGACATCATCACAGTAGACCGTTGGCTCGGTATGTGACGGGTGAGTTGCTGGAAGCCACGTTCAGGCACGTGCGATGCGAAAGACACTCTGTACAGCGGTTGGCTGTTTGATTCTCGCCAACGTTGCGTATGCAGTTTTTCGTGAACAGCAGAATCGGGCAATGGGCCACGAAGCGAAGGCTGATCTGATCGGGATGCTCGACGCCGGAGCGATGGTGATGCTTCCGGAGTTTCCCGATCCAGAGCCCAGTCCGGAATTCATGTCGCTACTGAATGTCGCTACTCGGCGAATCGAGCTTTCGTTCGACGCAGATCGAACGCGGAACCGCGACGCATGCGCTTGTGCTTTCTATATGAGGATTGAATTGGGCGATGCCGTCGCCTTCGTTGACCAGCACCACCTGCTGATTGCTGACAAGTACTATCACCTGCAGTGGCACGGGAGCGACTTGTTCGATCTTGAGGAACTGTGGTGGGAGTCGGGGGCGATTGACGAACTCTCCGCCGTTTTGGACGAGTCCGAAACGACGGTCGAATGATCCGCTGCTGACACTGTTCGCCAGACGCGTCTTTCTGCCAACTAACTCCAGGCTCGGCGCAGGAAATCGACGGCGTTTCGGTACATGAAGCCTTCGATGTCGGATTCTGAGTAGCCTCGGGCGCGGAACAGATCCGGCAGTTTTTGCAGGTCGGCGATCGAGTTAAGGTCCATCGGCGTCTGCTCGGTGCCGTAGCCGCCGTCGAGGTCCGTGCCGATGCAGCAGTGAGCCGCACTGCCGGCGATCTGACAGATGTGATCGACGTGGTCGCAGATTCGCTCGATCTTCAGCTGGTAATCTTCTGGCCTGCTTTTGAGGTGCTTCCAGCCGGGGACCATCATGATCGCGTCGAAGGCCATGCCCAGCAGGCCGCCGCGTTCGGTGACTGCCTTGATCTGATCGTCGGCAAACTGGCGGTTCCACGGAGCCAGCGTGCGGCAGTTCTGATGGCTGGCCCACAGCGGGCCTTCCCAGATGTCGAGCGCGTCCCAGAACGTTTCGTCACACAGGTGTGTGACGTCGAGAATGATCCCCAGCCGCATCATCTCCTTGAGCAGTTGCTTGCCCTCGGGATGAAGAGGTCCCGCCGAGTCCGTTCCGTCGGCGTACCGGCCTGGGCCGTAGTGAGCCGGGCCGAGTGCCCGCAGGCCGTCGTTATAGCTGCGTTCGAGATAGTCCAGGTTGATGATCGAATCCGCGCCTTCGAGACTCAGCACAAAGCCGATCGGCAGCTTGCCCGGCTGAGTTTTCGACTCGACCACGTACGGCGTGTCGTAGTCGTCACTGGGCGACGAGCCTTGCCACAGCGCGACGTGCGCATCCAGCTGAGCGGCGTTGGTGATCGGCGTCATCTCACCGAGTTCGGTCATGATCCGATAGTAGGCCAGTTGGCCCTGCGTCGACGCCCACGCCTGCTCGGGAGAGGCCCAGCCCGGCAGCTTGTGGAAGTACGGCGAGTGCCGGCCAATCTGCGTCGCCACACACAGTCCGACGTTGCCGCGGTGCATCTCCGGGAAACAGACCGTGTTATTGCTGCGGTCGACGCGGTCCGTCATCTGATTTTCACACCGCCGAATGCGTTCCAGCGACCAGCGGAGATCGCGGTTCCAGTCGAGCGCGTTCATGGACAGATCGAGATGGATGTCGAAGATCAGCGGCTTGCTCATGAGTCTCTCTCCGGCGGGCGCGAGGGCGGTGGTTTCGGGTGGGCGACCTGATTTGCGAGCAGGTCAGGGGACGATCGATAACGTGTCCGCCGTCCGAAGTCACACGAGTGACGCTTGCCGGGCGGTCAGCAAACTCGCGATCCTGCCCGCACGGCATTCTGCCGGACCGAATTCGACCGAGGAAACGACCATGCGACTTCATCTTCTGCTGACATTCTGCCTGCTGCTGACGAGTTCAACCGTGGCCCACTGCGACGATGCGATGCTCTTCATTTCGTCCTTCGCTGCTGGCGACGACGGTGCGATTCACACCTGCCGCTTTGACCTGGAATCCGGCAGGCTTTCTCTGCTGCGGAAGGCGACGGACATCGAGAATCCGTTCTTCCTCGCCGTGTCAGCCGATGGCCGGTTTCTCTACGCGGTCGATGCGGAGAAGTTCGGCGACGACGTCAATGAGTTCGTTGCGGGGTACCGGATCAAGCCGGTCACCGGGCAGCTCACGCGACTGAACCAGCAGTCGGCGATGGGACGCACGTCCTGCTATCTCGACGTTGACGATTCCGGGCGGACGGTCGTCGTGGCCAACTATTCGAGCGGCGACATTGCAGCTCTGCCCGTGAAGAAGGACGGCAGCCTGGGCGAAGCGGCTTCGTTCATCCGGCACAGTGGTTCGAGCGTCGATCCGGCCCGGCAGAAAGCTCCATTCGCGCACAGCATCGAGATCAGCCCCGACAACCGTTTCGCTCTGGCGGCCGACCTTGGAGCCGACAAGGTATTCATCTACAGCCTTGATGCAGAGACCGCGAAGCTCACCGCGAATCCGGACCAGCCTTCCGTCTCAATCGCTCCGGGTTCCGGGCCGCGGCATCTGACGTTTCATCCGAACGGCAAGCGTGTGTACGTCATCAACTAGCTGAAGAACACGGTCACGTTCTTTGACTACGAGCCCGAAGCCGGCACGTTGAAGGAGCGGCAGACGATTTCGACACTGCCGGACGACTTCTCCGGCACGAGCTACTGCGCCGACCTGAAGATCACTCCGGACGGTCGGTTCCTGTATGGCACAAATCGCGGCCACGACAGCCTGGCGTGTTACCGCATCGCCGATGACGGGAAGCTCAAACTGATCGCGATCGTACCGAGCCTCGGCAAAGGCCCGCAGAATCTGCTGATCACCGACGATGGTCGCTGGCTGCTGTGCGCAAACATGCCTGGGAACAACGTTGCCGTCTTCGCGATCAACGACGAAACCGGAGAACTGAAGTCCAACGGTGAGCCCGTCGAAATCAAGATGCCGTCCTGCATCCGGCGACTGCCGGCCCGGTGAAACTTCTGTTCGATTCCGCGGCCTCAGTCCCCAACTTCACCCTTTCTCTGGGAGGGTCGCCGGCGAGGCACGAGCCACCGGGGAGGGCGTCACGCTGGTGCATGAACGATCGGGCAGACCAATGCAAACCCTCTCCGCGGCTGAGACCGCGACTCTCCCAGAGGGAGAGTGAAAGCCAATCCTCAAACATCCCACTCCGGAGTGACCATGAAGAAAGTCGCCGCGAATCCGCTCGTGTATGAATTCAGTCGGCACCTGGAACCTCGGGTGCGGATCGAGGCTGGCGAGACGCTGCTCGTCGAATCCGAAGACGCTCTGTCGGGGCAGATTCGGACCAACAACGACCGGCGGGACAAAACGACGATGCCGTTCAGCAATCCCGTCGCCGGTCCGATCTTTGTCGAGGGGGCAGCGCCGGGCGATTCGATTGCAGTGACGATCCACGAGATCAAGCCGCGCGACGGACAGGCGGCGACCTACACCGGCTCGCCGAAGCAGTTATGCGAGTGGCTGGGAACCGACGTTCCGCACGGGGCTCACGTCTGCCCGATACGCGACGGGCAGGTCTACTTCAGTGACGAGATCGCAATTCCCTACGCGCCGATGCTCGGCTGCATCGGAACGTCACCAGCGGTTGGATCACCGACGACGCTGCCGGCAGGGCCGCACGGAGGAAACCTCGATCTGGTCGAGGTCTGCCCCGGCAGCACGGTTTATCTGCCGGTGTTCGTTGACGGCGCGTACCTGTATCTGGGCGACGCTCACGCAGCGATGGGACACGGCGAGCTGTCGGCCACGGGCCTCGAAATGGCGGCCGAGACGACAATCACTGTCGAACTGATTAAGTCGAAGCCACTGACCGGCCCGCGCATCGAATCGCCGACTGAGATTGTGACGGTGGCGACCGGCTGCCCAATGGAACGCTCGATCGCTGAAGCCTACGCGCAGCTAATTCTGTGGATGGAAGCCGACTACGGCTGGGATCGCTGGAATGCCTACGACCTGCTGACGCACGTCGGACGCATCTCAGTGGGCTACTACGGCATCGGCACCGTCGGCACGAAGATCGAGAAGCGGTATCTGGGACGCGGCGACTGAGTGCTGGATTGATCTTTCCACGTAGCTGGATTCGCAAGAATTCACACCAGTACCAGACGACTTAATTCTTGCGAATCCATCTACAGTCATGCGAGACCCTCTTTTCAGTCCGCTTACCGTCGCGACTGGCCGGCGTCTCCCTGGCGGAGTGAGAGCAGGAACTCGACGAGGTCCGCGACCTGCTGAGGAGTCAGGCCTGAGACCAGACCTTCAGGCATCAGCGACACTGATTGCGGGACTTCTTCTTCGACGTCCTTCGCAGGGAAGCTGACCTTCTGGCCGGTGGCGATGCCGATTGTGATCAGGCCGTTCTGACGGTCAGTGACGAGTCCCGTCAGAACCTGGCCATTCTGCAGCACGAACGTGTGAGCCACGAAGCTGTAGTTGATCGCGCCGCTGGGGTTCTGGATGTGATAAAGCAGTTCCTTGTCGCCGTACTTCAGGCCGATCGAGGCAAGGTCTGGGCCGACGAGCGGGCCTTCGCCGGTAACACGGTGGCAGCGGGCACAGGCGGCTTCCTGATGCATCTCGAACAGCCTGCGACCGCGAGCGGCATCGCCGGCCAGCGACAGTACCTCAGCCGCACTGTGGACCTTCTTCTTTCCCGACGTCGCCGCAGCCGGCAGCGCGGTTTCCGCGAGGCCGCGAACCCGCCGGTCGGCGTGATTGTGCAGCAGGAAGACCAGTTCGCTGTCGAGGTCTGTTGGGAACGATTTCTCTTCCCGCATCTTCAGAACGTGATTGACTCCCGGCAGCGAGGCGGTGAGCAACTGCAGCGACCGGCGACGCAGGTCAGACGGCATCTCGACATCGGTCAGCGTTCGCGTGAGAAGAACTCCGTCGCCGCTGGAACTCAGTGCGTTCGAAGCATCGAGTGCGGCGGTTCCGATCAATCCGCCGCTGGGCTCGCCGCGAACGCTGTCGACGAGTTTGTCTGTGAGCTGCTTCGCTGGAGCGTGCTTCAACGTTCCGAGTGCGGACACTGCTGCCGCCCGGAGTTCAACCGATTGCGAGTCATCCTCGGCAATCGTCATCAGCTGGTCGCCGAACGCCGTGAGCCGGCACTGCGAGATGCACTCGATGGCGACTGACTGCAGAGACGAATCCGCGAGTGCATTTGTGAGAGCATCCTTGAGTGACGGCTCGGTTGAGAGTGCCTGCCACGAGCCGGCGATTCCGGTCCCCAATTGTGCGAGGATTCTGTGTTTGCTCGCGGCGCTAACCTCGGCGGATTGCAGCCGGGTCAGCAGCAGGCGTCCGGCGTCGACATCGTCGATTCCGCCCAGTGCGATCGTGACCGCCTCTTCGACTGCCGGCGACGTGTTGCGGGCCAGGATCCGATCGAGAGCGGGTAGTGCTTCGTTGCTCTGCAGTGCCCAGGCGAGACCAGCGACTCGGGACGCGGCGTTGGCGGGCTGAAGCTGATCGCCAGGCCGCAGAAACGCGTCGTTCGTCCCGATCGGGTAGTAAGGCGGCACGGCGACCGGGTCTGCATTCCAGCTGGTTTCGAGAGCCTTGTCTGCAAGCTGATCGAACAGCGAGCGGAGTTCGCGAGCGTCGCGGTGAATCAGCGCGGCTCGAAGTGCTTCCAGGTAGTAACGGTCGCGACCGTCCCAGGAGGTAGCGAGCTTCGTCAGCGTGTCGCCGAGGACGTTCGATGGAACGTTGCGGATCGCCATCAGCAACGCTCGGCGGACTCCGGCATCGGGGTCGTTCGCCAGCGGCAGGAGTTGGCCAAGGTGCTCGGTGACCGGCGGGTTTGCTGTTCGAGCAGTTGGGGGAGCCAGTACTTGTTCGCGAGTCGCGTCTCGTCCGAGCAACTGCAGAGCGGTTTCGCGAATCCTCGCATCGGAATCCCGCAGAGCGGCAATCGTGTCAGCGGTTCCCGTTTGCGGCAGGTCGTGCAGAACGCAGAGTGCCCGAGCCCGCTCGTGTGGCTGGCCGTTCTCGAACAGCTTCAGCAGTGCTGCTCTGGCCGCCGCTCCCTGCGAAACCAGGATGTCGCGAGCGGCCAGTCGGATTGCTGCGTTGGGTGACGTGAGTGCCGCTGCCGGATTCGAGGCGAGCAGTCGGCGACCGTTGTCTGAACTTGAAGTGCTGTCGGAAGTCAGCCGGTAAATGCGGCCGGTCGTCTGATCGGAAAAACGATTGCCGCCGACTCCGGCGTCGTACCAGTCGCAGACCAGCACGGAGCCATCCGGAGCAACCGACAGATCGACGGGGCGGAACCAGGCGTCGTCGCCTTTCAGCAGAACTTCGTAATCGGATCGGAAGCCGGCACCGTGGCGCTGCAGCGGGTGGACGTTGATCTGTCGGGTTCCCGAGTCAATCTGGAAGATCGCTCCGAAGTACTTCCGCGGAAGATGATCGCCCTCGTAAACACACTGGCCGCACGGAGCGCCGTTTCCTGTGCCCGCCAACTTCGGAATGATGCCGGGCAGTTCCTCGGCCCAGTGCCGTGATGACTGCGGGTGCTGATAGCCGTACTGGCCACCTTCCATCACCCAGTACATCCGGGCTCCGCGGTTGCCGTCATCGTCGTTATCCGAACCAAAGACGTTGCCGAACGAGTCAACAGCGGCTTCGTAATTGTTGCGGTGGCCGGACGAAAGAACTTCGAGCTGCGTGCCGTCGCGGTTAACTCGCAGCGTCGTGCCGAAGTTCGAGCAACTCAGACGCCGCCCCGATCGATCGGTGACGTCAAACGTCACCTCGCGGTTCTGCACGCGATCGGCTCCGTAGCGGGCATCGCCAACGGTGAAGTAGAGCTTGCCGTCCGGGCCGAACGTCATGCCGTGCAGGCCGTGATCGCTGTCGACTCCGCGAAAGCCGGTCAGCAGTACTTCGCGGCGATCAGCGACGTCGTCTCCGTCCGTGTCTTCAAGAACCAGCAGGTCCGGCGAGTTGCCAATGTAAACGCGGGTGCCCGTCTGTTTGCCGTCCTTCCAGATTTCCTCGACCGCGAGCCCCAGCGGAACCGGGAAGATGTCGTCCGCGAACACCGTGACCGAGTCAGCCTTGCCGTCGCCGTCGGTGTCGCTGAGGACCTTGATGCGGTCGGCCTCGTCGATTCGCTGCATGTTCTCGAACTGCCGCTGCTTCATGCGGTAGTTGAGCCCTTCGGAAATCCACACGCGACCGCGCGAGTCAATGTCGATTGACGTCGGGTTGTTGACCATCGGCTCGCTGGCCCACAGAGAAACGCTGATTCCGTCGGCGGCGTGCAGCGTCGCCAGCGACTCGTCAGGCGTCTGCTGAGCCTGAAGCGGAGCTGCGCAGAGCAGAAACGCGAGCGAGGCAAGCGCGACTCGGCCAGCCGGCGTGAGGAGATGACGAGGCATTGCGATTCCACTTTCGGATTGAGGCAACAAGCGAATGGAGCGAAGGGTATCGGATCTGGTGGAGTTCAAAAGTCGGGGCAAACGCGAGCGTTGGCGACTGAGGTGTTACCATCCGAACCGCGTGAGCGATTGAGTCACGACGAGTAGCGGGATCACAGCAGAGAGGCGCGCAATCAATGGACGTGGCGGGTAAGAAGGCGATCGTGTTCGGCGGAACGTCTGGCATCGGGCTGGCTGCCGCGAAGCAACTGGTGGGGCTTGGGGCGACGGTAATCGCTGTGAGCCGCGATCCCTCGAAGGCGGGAGAGGTTCCGGAAGGCATGACGCTGGAGAGTTGCGACGTTCGCGACTGTGCCGCTTTGTCGGAACTGTTCGAGCGGCACGCTCCGTTTGACATCCTGGTCAGCTCGGCAACGGGCGGCGTCCGCTCGTTTGGCCCGTTTCTCGACATGGACATGGACGGGTATCAGAAGTCGTTCGACAAGCTGTGGGGCTATGCGAACGTCGTTCGTTACGGAACGCGGCACATGGCCGAGGACGGCACGATCGTGCTCGTCAGCGGATCGCCCGCCCGCAAGTCAAAGCCGGGGCAGGTTGCCCTGTCGTCCGTCGGCGCCGCGGTCGAGCAACTCGTCCGGGCCGTCGCTCCCGAGATCGCTCCTCGCCGCTTGAACGTCGTGTCGCCGGGGTCAATCGATACTCCGATGGTCTCTCTGCAGGGCGAGGAGCGAGCCGCACTCTTCCAGAAAGCAACCGCGAACAACGTAATCCCGCGAGCTGGGACGTCTGACGAGGTCGCTCAGGCGATCGTGTTTCTGATCCAGAACGACTTCGTCACCGGCACGACAGTCGACGTCGACGGCGGCTGGCTGATCTCGTGATCGAATTGCGATTCCCATCGTGGTGAATGCTCGCCGCGAGTGCTTCTCAGGCAAAGGCGGAATGTCAACATGCTCAGAAACCGCACCGGGTCGTTCTTTCGATGTCCGTACTCTGGATCGCTGCCCGGTTTCCGCAGCACCGCAGTTGCTGTTTTTGCCGCTGTGTTAGTGATGATGGGATTCGTCAGCGATTCCTTGTCGGCAGCCGACATTCCGAAACGCCCTAACATCGTGCTGATCATGGTTGACGATATGGGCTGGTCCGACCTTGGCTGCTACGGCGGCGAGATCGAAACG
>JAPOLP010000238.1 GCA_029977045.1 Planctomycetota bacterium | reverse complement strand
CGCCTGCCAGAGCGTCAAACAGGACGGAGAGCTACGAGTTCAGCTGCCCCTCAACCAGTTCGCCGCCAAACTGAGCGTTTCACGCCTCCGTTGGTCAAGCTGAAGTGAACAGCGTCCCTTCCCGATCGCTACAGACTTCAGGGCTACGTGCTCACTCCCAGTGCTGCAGTCTCTGATTTCTGCAGCGACTCCACGCCGAACCCAGCACTCGACGAATTGCGCACGCGCCGATACCGTCCCGCTGTCTGATTGGACCTGCAAACTCGGGAGTTTTCATCCATGGCCAGTTCTCAGCGCTCTCTGCATCCCAGCATCCGAACAAACCTCTGCCTGACGATGTTGCTTGTAACAGCTTTCCTGCAGGCAACGTCCGGAGTGACCTCATCAGCTGACAGGGTGTTTGAGAATGGGCAGCTTCCAAACGACTCGCGGCTCGATGAGCTGAAGGATCTCAACGGGTACTTCCCGTTTGAGGTACCAGAGGGCAAGGCTGCCTGGGAAGCTCGAGCGGAAGAGCTGCGGCGGCGGGTGCTCATCGCGACGGGGCTCTGGCCGCTGCCGGAGCGAACGCCCCTCAACGCCGTCATTCACGGCAAGGTGCAGCGTCCGGGCTTTACTGTCGAGAAAGTCTACTTCGAGGCCGTGCCCAATCACTTTGTCACCGGGCTGCTGTTCCGGCCTGACGATGGGAAGACCAACGTCAAACGTCCGGCAGTTCTGTGTCCGCACGGGCACGGCGGTCGGTTGCAGGATTACGGCGTTGCCAACATGGCAAAGCTGATCGAATCCGGAGCCGAGAAGTTCGAGAAGTCCGGGCGGTTCCCGAAGCTCGCCCGCTGTGCGCAGCTCGCGCGCATGGGCTGCGTCTCGTTCATCTTCGACATGCTCGGCTACGCAGACAGCCAGCAGATTCCGTCAGCGATCGCTCACGGCTTCGCGAAGCAGCGGCCCGACTTTGAGGGCAAGGAACGCTGGGGCTTCTTCAGTGCTCAGGCCGAAATGCGGCTGCAGAGCATCATGGGCCGGCAGACCTGGAACTCAATCCGCTGCCTCGACTTTCTGCAGAGTCTGCCGGATGTCGATCCGTCACGCATCGGAGTCACTGGCGGCAGTGGCGGCGGAACTCAGACGATCCTCCTCTGCGCGATCGACCCGCGTCCGATCGTCGCCTTCCCGAACGGGATGGTCTCGACGTCGATGCAGGGCGGCTGCACCTGCGAGAACTGCACGCTGCTACGAATCGGCACCGGCAACGTCGAACTCGCCGGCCTGTTCGCTCCCAAACCACAGGCCATGACGGCGGCGAACGACTGGACGAAGGAGATGATGACCAAGGGCTACCCGCAACTGCAGCAGCTTTACGCGATGGTCGGTTCGAGTGAGGACGTCTACTGCCGCCCGCTGCTGCACTTTCCGCACAACTACAACTACGTCTCGCGGGCGACGATGTATGACTGGTTCAACAAGTACCTGAAGCTCGGCCTGCCTGAACCGGTCATCGAAGACGACTGGGAACCGCTGACGCCCGAAGAGTACACCGTCTGGAATACCGATCACCCCGCTCCCAGGGGCGGCGGCGAGTACGAAGTCGCGCTGCTGAAGTATCTCGGCGACACGTCTGACAAGCAGATCGCCTCACTCACTCCGAACGACGCCGCTGGCCTGCAGAAGTACCGCGAAGTTGTCGGCAAGGCCCTCGACACACTGATCGATCGCAAACTGCCGGATCACGACGACATTCAACGCACGATGGTCGATAAGCAGACACGCAACGGGTACCTGTACTTCGAGGATATTCTGCGGCTGCAGTCAAAGGGCGAAGAGCTGCCGATCGTTTCGCTCTTTCCGAAAAACAACGACTGGAATGGCGACGTCGTTGTCTGGATCGACGGAGCCGGTAAGTCGGGCCTGTTCCTCGACAGCGGTGAGCTGAAGTCGGAAGTCCTGAGACTGCTCGACGGCGGCGCCAGCGTCGTCGCGCCCGACCTGTTCCAGCAGGGTGAATTCCTCCCTGCGGGCACGACCGCCACTCAGCAGCGCGTCGTCAAGAATCCGCGAGAAGCAGCCGCGTACTCGTTCGCTTACAACAATCCACTGTTCGTTCAGCGAGTCCACGACGTGCTGACCGTCGTCGCCTGGATCAAAGGTGACGAGCACGCACCGAAACGGATCAACCTGATGGCGACCAACGGCGCCGGCCCGATTGCTGCAGCCGCTCGCGCTGTTGCTGGCGACGTGATCAACCGTCTGGCACTCAACACTCTGGGCTTCCGTTTCGCAGATCTGACGAGCTATCGCGACCCGGACTTTCTGCCCGGCATCGTCAAGTATGGCGACCTGCCGGCCCTGCTCGCACTGAGCGCTCCGCATCCGATATTCATCGGCGGAGAAGACGGCCAGACGCCGACCGTCACCCAGGCCGCATTCTCAGCTGCCGGAGCAAAGCAGAACGTCGTTTCGTCCTCGCTGATCAATCCCTCGGAAGCCGCAGTCAACTGGCTCCTCGCGAAGTAAAACCGCGGAGCTGAGGCGAAACCGTCGACCCGGATGTCCCGGTTTCTGCCTGTCCCTCGCCCCACATCTGCAATTAGGTTGCGCCTCCTTCTCTGACCTGCCTTGCTACGGATCGACCGATGATGTGCCGTTGGTCGGTCCCGTTCACGGATGATGAATCATGACCTCGCCCAGTTCTCGATCACCTGAAAAGCGAACTCCCGTCGGCCTGATCCTGCTGGTCGCCGGTGCCATCATCGCCGCAGTCGCAATCGCTCTGAATCTCCATGACGGCGGCGATGAGATTGTCGTCGCTCCAGGTCCTGAGGACCGTGTCCTGACGGAGGCGGACCGTCTTGAAATCACCAACCTCAGAAATCTAGGCGTTGCTCATCTTGAAAACGGAGACCTGGAGGACGCCGTTGCCGAATTCTCCCGACTGGCTGAACTACTTCCGCACGAGCGTCTTCCGCAACAGAACCTGGCGATTGCGGCAATCATGCAGGTCGACCCGGAAGCAGCAGGCCACATCGACCGCACAAAGGAGCCAGATCGCTACCTGCTGGCAGTCGAACAGGCCCGCCTCTCGATCGACAGCCTGCTGACAAGCTTTCCGGCCGACTCCGTCCCATCAGTCCTGTCAGCCCGACTTTATCGCCTCAACGATCAGACAGCTCTGGCCGTGCAACTGCTGACCAACGCAGCTGAACTTGATCCGGCCAACCCTGCTGTCTCCTTTGAGCTGTACGAAGCCACTCGGGAATCGCGCGACGACTCACTGAATGCCACTGGTGCCCAGGCACTGGCTCATGTCTGGAACGCTACACCGAAGAACCTGACAGTTTTTAAGGAGCGTCTTCTGCTGCTCGCACGCGAAAAGTCTGCTCAGGAACGTTCCGGAACCTCGTCATTCGATGTCGAACCTGACGACATCAAAGCGATGTTCCAGGCAGGCCTGCCGCTGCTTCGTCCATTCGCGAAGAAGATTGAAAACTTCGCCCGCGTGGATGTTCTCGAACTGGCCGAAAAGGGATCCGCTGCGGTCGACAGTGGCGACTGGAACACGGTCCTGCGAAACGCGTCCGTCATCGGCAACGTCATCACGCCGGAAGTCGCAACGCAGAACGACCGCAAACTCGTCCACCCACACCATCTCGAGTTTCTGATTCGCGACTTCAGTGACGAATTCCTGCGAGACGTCAAGCTCCCTCAGCCACCATTACCGGACCCGATCGACGTCACGCTAACACCGATCGCGACAGCGCTTGCCGAGCAGTCCGGCGTTCGGGCGGCACGCATCGCCGACATGACACTCGATCGCCAGCAGGACATCATCACCGTCGACGACTCGACCATCCGCGTCTGGACGCACGCCGACGGCAGCTGGTCCGAAGCCTTTTCAGCTGCCGCTGGTTCCGGTCTTCGCGGCATGTGCCTGTTCGATATCGACCGCGACGCCGCCGACACAACGATTCAGACCGACACAGAACCGATCCTTTACGCGGAAGCAGACCTCGACGCGATCGTCTTCGGTGCGTCTGGCATCACGGTGCTGCACAACAACCTCGATAAGGATTCCGGTCAGCGCAGCTTCGTCGAGGTCGAGCAGTCGACCGAATTCGCCGCGATCCGCGACGTGCTCGCTGTCCTGCCAGTCGACTTCGATCACGACGGTGACCTCGATCTCGTCGTCTCAACCGAAACTGGCCTCTCGCTGTGGCTGAACCTCGACGACTCGACGTTCGCTGAAAGCTCGCAGTCCTCCGTGCTGCCGCCAGCCGACGCGAAGATTCACCAGATGATCGCCGTCGACTGGGATCGCAACGTCTCGATCGACATCGTCTGCCTCGGCAATGGCGTCGCCGGATATCTGCAGAACATCCTGCACGGCCAGCTCCGCTGGCAGCCGTTTATCGACGAAGGCAAGCCGCTTTCCGACGCACGCGCCCTCACTCTGCTCGACGCCGATGCCAACTTCTCCTGGGACCTGATCGCGGGCGGCACTGACAGCGTGCGGCTTTTCAAAACGTCGAACCCCGATGCAGGAATCGCTCGCTTCGATGCTCCTGCAGACGTCTCGCAAGCGACGTCCAACGGAGTCACGACAGCAGATATCGATAACGACGGCTTCCTCGACCTGCTTACCTGGCGCGGCCAGTCCATCGTGGCTCTCCGCGGCGGACCACTCGGACAGTTTGAACCCGTTGTAAAGCTGGCGTCCGAGCTACCTTCGACGATTAACAGTTGCGACGTCGCCGACGTTGACTCCGACGGTGATCTCGACGTTCTTGTGACCTGTGCCGGCTCGGTCGAGCTGCTGCGGAACGATGGCGGCAACGCGAACCACTGGCTCGATCTGCCGATTCGCGGCGAGGCGGCACTTGAGGCTCAACGGCGCAGCGAGCGGGTCAACCTGCACGGCATCGGCAGCTTCATCGAGTTGCAGGCCGGCACGCTTTACCAGCCGCGAGTGACCACCGGGCCGTCAACGCACTTCGGACTCGGCAAACTCGACGCCGCTGACACAGTCCGCGTTCTGTGGACCAACGGCGTCCCTGAACACGTCATTCAGCCGCGGCATCAGCAGGTAATCGTGCTGCAGCAGAACCTCAAAGGCTCGTGCCCGTACCTCTACACCTGGGATGGCGAGAAGTTTGCGTTCTACACCGACTGTCTGTGGGCCGCGCCGATCGGCCTGCAGCCCGTCGAGGGTTCTCTGCTGCCGCCTCGCGAATGGGAGTATCTCAAAGTCGACGGCGACGCACTCAAGCCGCGCGACGGCAAGTACGTCCTCAAGCTGACTGAAGAACTCTGGGAAATCGGCTACTTCGATTCGGTCCGCCTGCTGGCCGTCGACCACCCAGCCGATGTCGCGATCTACTCGAACGAAAAGGTCGGACCGCCGAGTATCTCAGAGCACAAAGTCCACACAGTCCGCTCACCTCAGACACCAGCCGCCGCAGTCGATCAAACAGGACGGAACGTTCTGCCGAAGATCGAGCAGCAGGACGACGTCTGGCTGCAGTGCTGGGACCGCCGACTCAAACAGGGCCTCACCGAGCCACACTTCCTGGAACTCGACCTCGGCAAGCTGCAGAACCCGCAGCAGATCACGCTGTTCCTGACCGGCTGGATCCGCCCGACAGACACCTCGCTGAACGTCGCGATCACGCAGCGCCCGGACCTGGAACCCACTTCTCCACCAGCGATCTCAGTCCCCGACAAGGACGGTAACTGGATCAACGTCCGGCCCTACATGGGATTCCCCGGCGGTAAAACAAAGACAATTGCAATCGATCTGTCGGATGTTTTTCCGACCGACGACTACCGAGTTCGCATCTCAACCACGATGGAGATCTACTGGGACCACGTCTTCTTCACCGTCGACGAGTCTCCTGTCGAAGTCCGCACGACCGAACTGCCGCTGAAAACAGCAGCACTCGGTTACCGAGGTTTCTCGAAACGCCTGCCGCACTCAGGTAACGGTCTCGGACCGGAAAGCTACGACTACTCAACCGTCAGCCAGCGTCCCCACTGGCCACCGATGGAAGGCCGCCTGACCGGTTACGGCAACGTGCTCAATCTTCTCTCGGCGACGGATCAGCAGCAGGTCACTCTAGGCGCCGGTGACGAACTCGAACTGAGGTTCTCAGCCGACGCCCCGCCACTTCCAGACGGCTGGAAGCGTGACTTCATCCTGCACAACGTCGGCTGGGACAAAGACGCCGACCTCAACACGGTCTTCGGCCAGTCGGTCGATCCCCTGCCCTTCGCCGACATGGTTGGCTATCCGGACGTCTCTGGAGCTGAGAAGCAGAAACCCTTCGCGAACCAGACCCGAACTCAAAGCCGGCCTGCATTCTGGCGTGAATTCTTCAACGCAGCCCGGCACCAGGTGACCGCGGCCCGCTGAGTCGCGACGACGGCCCCTCACGCTGGATCAGACGTCCGAGATTGACAGGATGGAACGGCTGCGTAAACTGCGTGGCGTCTCTCTTCTCTCTCTCCCCTCACTTACGAGCAATCGTTGGTGTGTACGGAACGAACGGTCCTCCTGCTCAGCAGGTCGACCGTCCGTTCCTGGGGAACTTCGGTCAGCCCTCTCAATTGCTGACCGCAGTGCTCCCGGATCGACGGTTGAGCCTGCCTGACGGTGCTGGACGAGTCGACTGATCGCTCGCCGCAGGTCATCAGGGCGCCGCACAAGCTGACTGTTTAACGATTTCAGTCAGTCTTCGTGCCAGGAGCCGCCCGTGACCATTCTGAGACAGCCCCTTTCGCCCGCGTCCAACCGGACTATTTCCGGAGCAGTGGATGCAACCTGCCCTCTGAGGTCGATCCATAATTCGGCTGAACAGCTCGAACAGTCCGGCGCCCTCGCCGCCGCTCGTTCGGCCTGGTCCGCCGCCGTTGAGACCGACGAGACGCCGCGTTCCCGGATCGAATTCGCCGCCTTCCTTGTCCGCACTCGCTGCCAGGCCGAGGCCACACGGATTTATGAGCGTCTGCTGGCCGACCCGAAAGTCATCGCCAGTGACCATCTTCGCGGAGTCGTTCGCCACAACCTGGCGGCTGCCCTGCGTCAGACCGGCGAGTCCGGGCGAGCGGCATCTCTGCAGCAGCTGGCGAATCGAGACCGTCTGCTGGCCGATGGTGAACTCACACCAGCCGAACTAACAGCCTCGTCGCTCGATGCGCTCGCCAGCGGCGACCCCGACACCGCACAGGAACTCCTCACGCGAGCGGTCCTTCTCGAACGCCGAAACGGAGACCAATCGGCGGAAGCTGCGGACTGCGGGAATCTGGCTTCAATTGCCATTCGGCGAGGCGAACACTCGACCGCTTCCCGATTCCTCTTCCGCGCCTGGCGGCTCCATCTGAGCACAGGCAACTGGTACTCAGCCGCCCAGAACCTGCTGACGTTGAGCGATGTGCTGCTCGACCTGAACCGCCCTCGCTTTGCCACCCGCTGCCTGGACCGGGCAAAAGCCCTCTTCGATCGAGCGGGAGCCACCGCGGAACGCGATCAGACATCCGCACAGGCAACGCAGCTGAGACGGACGATCGAACTCAGCCGCAGCAACCCACTGCTGAATTGAGCCGCGCCAGCTGCAGGCCATAACAAACTCTGCGTCGCTACGGCACCACGTTTGACTGCGATCTCGGTCGAACATGCCGGATCTCGCAAACACAAATCGACCCTTAATTCGCAACCGACATTCTGGTTCTGCCGTGCCCGACAGAACTACTCGAACTTGTAGGGCGTCAGTCCCTGCTCGGCAGCAAACGGCAGCGTCGTGATCAGGAAGCGTTTCTTGTCCTGCTGTATCACCAGACATAGCTGCTCACGCTGCGGAGCATCGAAGATCGTCTTGATGCCGGCGAGGCCGGTGTCGTTCATTGTGAACGTGTTCGGCAT
>JAPOLP010000787.1 GCA_029977045.1 Planctomycetota bacterium | reverse complement strand
GTCTGCGAGTGGTGTTTGTCGGTAAAGCCCAGTTCGGGGTACGACACTCCGTTGGGCGTTTACCCGATGTAGGTGCTGACGCGGGTCGTGTCCGTCTGGAAGGCCAGCACGGTCAGGTCGCACATCACCTGCATGTACTCACTGCGTTTGTCGCCCTCGGGAATCTTCACTTCGATCGGCGGTGAGTCGCTGGCGTCGAGCTTGGCCGTTCGGACGCCGGCCTTTTCCAGAGCCGCGTCCTGCTGACGCTGCTCAATCGCGGCAATGCGACGTTCGACCGCGCGCACGCTGTCGAGGTACTCGTCGAGCTTCAGTTGATCGGTCCTGCCCAGCGTTCGCCGCAGGTCGCGCGCGCCGCCGAGCACTCGGTCGAGCATCAGCCTGTCGAGAGGGTTGGCCCGCTTCACTTGTCCGGCGTCGTCCTTCTTGCCGAAGAGTCGGTTCAGGACATTCCGGGGATCGATCTCGGCGGGGACAGGCTGCGTGGGCGAGCGGTAACTGCAGTGCGAGTAGTACGCCTCGTGCAGGCCTGCCTGGTTCTCTTTCCATGTCTGAGGCATCGTCGCCAGCTCAAGCGAGGGCAGCAGGGTGTGAGCCCCCACGTAGTTGGCCATGATCTGGTCAGCCGAGATCGCGATGTTGATGCGGCTGCGGGTGTCCGCGTCAGGGAGTGTCGCGGTCAACCAGGTCGACAACTCGAGAGCGTGCGGCGCACCGTTGAACGGCGAAATCGGCACGCCGGAGATGCCCTTCATCATCAGGCACTGGTCCAGGATCGGACGCAGCGACTCGATCGCCGGCGGCGGTGATTCGAGGTACGTCTCCGGGTTCGCGGGCCAGAACGCGTCCATGATCACGCCGTGCGGCATGTACATGAACCCGAGTCGCACCGGTGGTTTCGCCGAATTGCTGCCAGCCGCTCGGCCCAGGGATTCCATGAACGGCAGAGCGAGTGAAACTCCAACGCCCTTCAGCAGGGTGCGACGATCAAGAAGCGTTCGATGATTCACAGTATTCATCCTCCGACTTTGCGGTGGGTAAACAGGTAGCTCGCGATGACCTCAGTAATCATCATCCGCATTCGATATTCGTCATCGGCAATCTTGACCATCAGCTGGTCGATCACGACTTCATCGTAACCTTCGAGCTGCCGCCCGAGCGCGTAGGCCATCAGCCTTTCGGTCAGATTGCGAGCCAGGTCGTCCTTTCGCGTGGCCAGAAGGCTCTTCAATTCCGCAGGGTTCGAGAAGCCTTCTCCGCTGGGAAGTTTCCCCACGGAATCGATCGCGACACCAACGCCATCTTTCTCACGCCAGCGTCCGATGGCGTCGAAATTCTCCAGACCGAAGCCGATCGGGTCGAGAACTTTGTGACAGTTGGTGCAGGTCGGTTCCGACTGGTGCAGCTCCGTCCGTTGTCGCAGCGTCAGTCCTTCTGTGCTTTTCTTGTCCTGCTTGTCGAGTTCGGGGACGTTGGGCGGAGGCGGCGGGACGTGTTCTCCCAGTACCTGTTCGAGCACCCAGACGCCTCGTCGAACCGGGCTGGTGCGGTTGGGGAACGAGGTACTTGCCAGTGTGGCCGGCATGCCGAGGATGCCGCCCCGGTTGCGATCTTCCAGCTTAACGCGTCGCATCGCCGGACCTTGAACGGACTGCCCAAGACCGTACAGCTCGGCGAGCGGCTCATTCAGGAACGTGTAGTCGCTGTCGACGAACCGGAACACACTCTGGTTCTCGCGCACGATGCTCTGGAAAAACAGCCGAGCTTCCTCCAGCATCGCCTTCCGCAGCGCGGGGTTCATCTGAGGAAACTCATCCGGGTCGAACGTCTGGCTCTCCAACCCGCCAATGCCCAGCCACTGAGCGCCGAAGCCGTCAAACAGGGCTCGCGAACGGTCGTCATTCAGCAGCCGTTCCACTTGAGTTCGCAGAACCTCGGGCTTGTTGAGTTCGCCGTTGTCGGCCAGAGCTGACAGCTCGGCATCGGGCGGCGCTGACCACAGCAGGTAAGAAAGGCGCGAGGCCAGTTGGTAGGCGTCCAGAGGGACGACGGAATCCTGCGAGTCGACTTCCGCCGCCGGCGTGATGAAGAGGAACTGCGGGGAAACAAGGACCGCCTTCCACATCAGGCTCAGTGAAGCCGTGTAATCGAGCTGGTTCTCGCGGGCGAGGTCGAAGATTCCAATGAGAACATCCAGCTCCGCCTCGGTCGGAGGCCGGCGGTAAGCATCGCGAGCCAGAGCGCGTGCCACCTGTCGGGCCACGTTGCGGAAATCAGCGTTGCTGGATGGCGTCTCGCCAAACAGTCGTTTCTGGACTTCCGTCGGTGGCTTGCCGCCCGGTGCCACGACCTGATCGACCACCTTGTTGGCAATGTCTAGGAACAGCTCCGACTGCAACGGCGAGATCGAGTTGAGATACCCCTCCCCGACCACTTCTTCCGGCAGACTGTCGACAACCGACGGTGCTACGCCATAGAGATCGTGCAGCGTGTTGCCGAACTCCACCTTGCTCAGGCGGCGGATCACAAAGTGCCCCGGATTGCGTGGGGCCATGTACTTGAGCTTGCCGATCCACTCGACGAACTGAAGGCGTTCTTCATCGGTGGGAATTTTCTCCGCACGGTCGGGCGGCATGTCGTGAACCTTCACGTTCGCGACCGCCTTCTTCCAGTGCAGGAACGAGGACGTGGCACCGGGGCTTCTGAGTGCCGACTGGAGATTGATGCCTGCTTCAGGCCGGGAACCGTGGCATTCGACGCAGTACCTATTGACGAAGGGGCCGACCTGTTCTTTGAACGTCTTCTCGGCGTCTGCCCGGAGCGCTGCCTCATCCAGTTGACCATCGTCCGTTTCGGCCCGGCACGGCGAGATCAAAGTCAGGGCCAGAGCCATACCGGCGACTGTCAAAGGAAGTATCTGGAAGACGCGTGATGACTGCATGTTGCTGTCCGACTGCGATGGCAACGGGAACCTGTGAATGAGCAGCTCCCGTGAATGAGTCCGGGCTCTACGTTAGAGAGTCGAGTACCAGTTATTGAAGTGCTGCAACCTGGAATGTGCACCGCAGGCACTGCCCGTCCAGACAGTACGACATTGTGGGCTGCGACTGCGTCTTCGTCGCGCAGATGATTAGGATTCCGCAGGAATCAGTCATCACTGGAGTTCGACATGTCCCTGATTCGCGTCTGCCTGCCTGGTCTGCCAGCACTTCTGGCATCTCTGTGCGGGGTGCTCATCGCGGGCGAAACGACCGTGACCTGGCCGTCCTTTCGAGGAACAGGTGCTCGTGGAGTCGCCACAGGACAGAACCTGCCAGACCGCTGGGAGATCGATTCGGGCGACGGCGTACGATGGAAGACTCCAATTCCCGGCCTGGCCAACTCGGCACCGGTCATCTGGGGTGATCGAGTCTTCGTGACGACGGCCGTCAGTGACGCTGATAATCCCGGACTTCGCATCTGACAATATGGAGCCGGCGACGCAGCCGAAGATGACTCGCAACAGTCATGGCGTGTGCTGTGCCTGAACTCTGCCGACGGTCGAGTGCTGTGGGAGCGGACTGCT
>JAPOLP010000793.1 GCA_029977045.1 Planctomycetota bacterium | reverse complement strand
GCGGGTTCTTCCGGTTCCAGCACGGTGGGAGTGTGGCAACGGCCTTTCGGACTCGAATGATGCAGAAGAGCCCCGCGCGTCGTGACGGGCGGGGCTCTGTTTGAGTGTTGCCGCAGGATCGGCGCGGTCTGACGCTCACGGATGCGAACCGTCGATCAGCTATTTCTTGCGAATGGACGTCGACTTCTGCTTCTTGCTCGCGGTGCTGCGACCGGATTTTCTCTTCGACGCCGTTTTGCGTTTTGGCTCGGGAGCTGCCGAAAGGATTCGTGACAGTTCCTTCCACAGCGGGTCGCACTTGAAGGCGACTGTGCCGCCTCCTCGTTTTTCCTGGGCCAGCGTGAAGTTGATGTCGCCGACACAGACCCAGTGGACCTTTTCGTCGGGGTCAGAGATCGCCAGCTTTGCGTGGTCGTAGGATTCTGACCACGAGTATGCCGGGTCGGGCTCCAACGTAACCGACTGCATCGCAGTGACACGGTGTGTGCCGTCGCTCTCGACCGGGGCCGGCGTCTTGCCGTGCTCCCAGGTTTCGACTTCGAGATCTTCGTGTAGCCGCGGACCAACCCAGTCGTTGTAGAGGTCGTGTCCCCAGTACTTGTTTTTGGCCATCAGGCGGAAATGTTCCATCCCGCGCGAGAAGAACGGGTAGTCGAGAGCGACCTTGGTGCGTCCCGAGTCAATCTCGTTCTGCATCACCAGTGCCCGATAGTCGACCTTCGGCAGGTCCTTCGGGATCTGCGACGCGTGATAGACGCTCGGCTGCTGCGCGACGTACATCGAGTGAGCGATGCGCATTGCGGTGTGTGCTGAGTGCAGCGTGATGCAGAGAAACGTCTGCGCCATCTTCATGCCGGTTTCCGGAAAGCTGAAACCCTCGGCCGGCGGAAACAGCGGCGTCGACTGGATCAGCCAGAAGCCGGTGTCGCTTTTCAGGTCGAACGCGACGACGCCTTTCGTATGGCCGCGCGAGCTGACGACCTTACCCTTTGGCTTGCCTTTGATCGGGTTCTCGTCGTTGTAGAACCAGAAGCCCAGGCTGCGGTTGCCCTTTGCCGATCGGCCATACAACTGTGAGAGCGTCGAAAATAGCGTGCCCTCTTTCTTATGCATGACATTCGGCGAGAGTGCCAGCTTGCCACCTGCCGCAGCAGTGTCGGCGTCGAAATAGACGTACTCGCCGCCGGTAGCCTTCAGGCCCTTTGACGATTCCGACTCGCTCGAAACCTTGTACGCGAACCACCAGTCAACAGGTTGTCCAGCATCGTTCCTGGCACTCAACATCAGGCTTTCCTTTCGTCGAACATTTTTGCATAGGCTCGGTGAATGAACTGAAACAGGTCGTCTTCGTCGATCGGCTTGTCGCCGGTGTGCTCAGCCATGATGTCGCCAACCAGCAGATGCAGGTCGTAGACAAGCGGGTCGTCGTCCTTCTTCTCCCTGTACGGCAGCGGCTTGACTTCGGGCTTGTCCTTGCGCGGCTTCTTGAGTGTCAGCACGCAGCCGACATCCGGCGCGTTCGCGTCACGCTCGGTCAGCGGGCCGTCGAGATCGAAGCATTCGCGGATCGTCGCCAGCACCGATGTGTGGTCGAACGGCGTCTTGCCTGCGGGCCTCGCGACCGTGCCTTCCTCGATCCAAGGCGAGATGAGCACTGTCGGAACCCGCACGCCGAAACGGTTGAACTGGAAGCCAAACTGGCCGGGCGTCTTGTCCTTGCAGGGGTTGACTGCTCCGTTCGGCGGAGCGACGTGGTCGTACAGTCCGCCGTGTTCGTCGTACGTGATGATCAGCAGCGTCTCGTTCCACTGCGGCGAGTTCACCAGGGCGTTGTAGACGTCGGCGATGAACTGCTCGCCAGGCCGGATGTCCTGTGGCGGGTGTTGATCGTTACCGCCGGGCGAGTGAATCTGCGGCTCGACGAACGAGTAGCTGGGCAGCTTGCCGTCTTTGGCCGCCTTGAAGAACTGCGCCTGCGTCTGGAAGTTCGGGTCGAACTGCTTGTCGTGGAGCTGCGACATCACGCTGCGAGTGAGCGAGAACTTCATCTCCTTCTTCGTCTTCCAGTCGCGCGAGGTGCCGCAGTAGACGGCCCAGCTCAGGTCATCGCGACCGCAGTCGATCGCGTCCTGAATGTGGTTGTAGATCGTGCGAGCCCCGCAGATGCCGTTCGGCTTGTTGTTGACCGCGCCTTCGGACGTCGCGGCGTTGACGAAGTGCCGGTTCGGCAGCGTCTGACTGGGGATCGACGCGTACCAGTGGTCACAGACCGCGAACTGCCGGGCCAGCGTGTTCAACACCGGAGCCTGCTCCGGCGTGTACGTGATCATGACCTCGCGCGGGTCAGTCGGCGGCTCACCAAACGAGTAAGTGTTGTAGAGATTGGCGTCGCGGTAATCGTTGACGAAGCCCATGTTCGTCGGCTCGGGCGGGTAATCGAGCGCGACTTCGTACGTGCCGAAGAGCTGGTGATTGGTGCTGTGGTAGCCCTCGCCGGGATCGGGGTCCGGCAGCGTGAAGTCGGGCTTGAGCGTCTTCCCCTTGTTGCGTCCGTACGGTAGAGGTTCACCGTTCTTGCGGATGCTGACCTTCTCGACAAACGGGATTCCGTTCGCGTCGATATTGTCGAGCGGGTTCCACAGGTCGCGGCGCAGGCCTTCAAACTCCTGGCCGCGAGGCGGAGCTTCGTTCTCGTACAACCAGCCCAGCAGGTTGTCGAACGAGCGATTCTCAAGCATCACCACAACGATGTGCTTGATCTTCGACAGCGGATCGTCAGCGGACTTCTTCTTCGACTTCCCGGACTTCTGGCCAGCCATGCCTGCTCCGTCTTCGAGAGGGGACTCATTCCACGCTGTCCGTATCGCACCGTCACGAACGGGCCTGTAGTAACGCTGTGATCATTACTTCTTTTTCTGCTTTCCGCGACTGGACGACTTACTCTTCGAGTCGGACGATTTCGCCTTCGCCGGTTTGGCTGGGGCGGTGACTCCGGCGCAGGCGTCGCAGTTGTTCGTCTGGCAGAACTCAGCCGCGTGCTTCAGTGAGGTCGCGAAGTGGAACTTCAGCGTGACCGGGTCGGAGTACGTCAGCGATCCCTGGTGGCGGACGAGGGCACAAATCTCTGCCTTGCGGGCGTCGTCGCTCCAGTAAGCCGTGCAGTCGTCGAGCACTTCCTGCGGGTCGAGCGTCGGATCGTCCGTGAGAACCTTCTGCCACCGCGTGACGATCAGATCTTTGCGCATCACACCGACTGAGTTCTGGCAGTCCTTCGGTGAGAGGAACGTGCCCGAGCCAACCGTGTCGAAGCCTTGAGCCGACGCGTAGAAGACGTACGGATGGCTGGAAGCCAGCACCGGAGTCTGCCGACCGGGAATGATCTCGACGGTCGCAACCTTCATCGGGCTCAACCTGGTGCCGTAGAGAATGTTGAAAGTCTCGGTCGGGTGCGATCCGTAAACGATGATCGGCACCGTGTAGTAGTCATTGTTCGGTGCCGGATTCAGCAGCAGGTTGACCTGCGACCGCTGGTACTCGTGGAAGAACTGAATCG
>JAPOLP010000987.1 GCA_029977045.1 Planctomycetota bacterium | reverse complement strand
TGAGCCACTGAAGCTACCAGCGGGCAGCTATCTGCACTGCACCGCGGCGTACGACAACTCGGCGGACAACCTTAACAATCCCGATCCGGGAAAGGCCGTCCGCTGGGGTGATCAAACCTGGAACGAGATGATGATCGGCTATTTCGACGTGGCAGTTCCGCTGTCGACTTTTGGGATTAAGCGGGCGAGTGCTCAGAAGTCAGACCCATCTGAGATGCCGAACGAAGCCAGCTCAATCGGCAACGACACGTTCACGGTTGGCAATCGGAAGATTCGCATTTCGCAGCTGATCGGGTCGATCACCCGGCTGGACAAGAACGGCAACGGCAAACTCGAAAAGGCCGAAGTACCCGAACAGCACCACTTCCTGTTCAACGCTCTCGATGGCGACAAGGACGGCGTTCTCACCCGCGAGGAAGGCATGGCCGCGATCCTGCGAATTCGCGGTGAAGCCCAGCGGTGACGCTTGCCAAACCGGCGTCGCGAACAACAGACTCCCCGGCGGAAGCTCGATCAGCGACCGTGAAAGGGACTTTGAAATGAGCGACAGCGCCGTACAGGAATCCGGCCAGACCAGCGAACGTGACTTGTGGATCGGCATCGATCTCGGCGGCACCAAGATGTTTGCCGCCGTGTGCGATGCGAACTTCGAGATCGTCGGTCGCAAACGCAAAAGCACGAAGGGCCATCAGGGCGCTGAGGCCGGTGTCGAACGTGTCGTTCAGACGATCGAACAGGCGATCGAAGACGCGAAGGTGACTCGCGACCGGATTGCCGGAATCGGTTTCGCCGCGCCCGGGCCGCTCGACCTGATCGACGGCATCATTCTTGAAACGCCGAATCTCGGCTGGCGTGACGTTCCGATCTGCAAGCTGCTGAAGAAGGAATTCGGCTGCCCGGTCACGCTGCTGAACGATGTCGATGCGGGCGTGTATGGCGAGTGTCAGTTCGGCGTCGCGAAAGATGCTGCTTCCGTCGTTGGGCTGTTCCCCGGAACGGGGATCGGTGGCGGCTTTGTCCGCAACGGCGACATCCTGTCTGGATCGCGGTACTCGTGCTTTGAGGTCGGCCACATTCGAGTGCACCCGGATGGTCCACTGTGTGGCTGCGGTCGTCGAGGCTGCCTGGAAGCCGTCGCAAGCCGTCTGGCGATCGCGTCTGCCTGTGCGAAGGCTGTCTATCGCGGTCAGGCACCAAGGCTCAAGGAGATTGCCGGGACAGACCTGTGCGACATTCGCAGCGGCGCACTCAAGCAGGCGATCAAAGAGGGCGACACCGTCGTCGAACAGATCGTCCGCGACGCTGCCCGGCAGCTTGGTACAGCCGCAGGCTCGATCGTCAACCTGCTGCACCCGGACATCATTCTGCTTGGCGGTGGTCTCGTCGAAGCGCTGCCGGAGATCTACGTCAAGGAAGTTCAGAACGCCGCGGACGACCAGATCATGCCGTCGTTCAAGAAGAGCTTCCGAGTCTGCGCGTCCGAGCTGGGCGACTTCGCCGCCATCAAAGGCGCTGCCGCCTGGGCAAAGAAGAAACAGGCCGAACAGCCAGCCTGACGGATTCAGAGGCCTGTGCTTCCATAGCCGCGTTCGCGCAGAACGCTGGCTTCCCGGGTCATTCAGAGCCGACTATTGCGGCTCTGTTTCAGCTTCAGATGCAGCTTCTCCCGCCGCCGCGCCGTCCGACCGAAGCTGCTTTTCAATCAGCGGGAAAACCTGCTTTTCGTAGTTCAGGTCACCCTCAAAGACTTCCAGCTTCTTGCCCTCCCGATCAAATACAATCACGGCGGGTAGCGAGAACAGTTCGTACTTGTCGAGCATCGTGTCGAACGGCGTTGAGCAGATGACGTTGGTTGTCTCAATGTTCCGTTCGGTCAGAATGGCGAGGACTTCCTTTTGCAGTTCGTCGGTTGGGGCTGTGTTTTCCTCGTTGTGGTCAACGTTGAGGGCGATTGAGACGACGTCGTCGGGGTGATCCTTCTGCAACTGCAGAAGCTGCGGGAGTTCCGCAACGCAGTGGCCTCACCACATCGCCCAGAGATCCATCACAACGAATTTGCCGCGGAAGCTCGCGATCAACTGATCAACTTCCTCAGCGCTTTTGACCGTCGCTGTGACGGTTGTCGCTGGTGCGGCTGGCGTCTTCGTTGCTTCCGGCTCGGCCGGCTTCTGCTGCGGCGGCTCTGGCGTTTGAACGGTTGATGTGCCGCCGTCGCCACATCCGGAAAGCAGCAGGCAGGCAGTAAACAGAATTGCGATTCGCATGGGACTCAGTCCTGTGAGGACAGTGTGTGGCAGGTGAAGACTGGCAAGGTGTTTGTCAGCGGGTGGCCGGCGGGTGGCTGTGGCCGAGAACAGCGAGCCCACAGCAGCTCTCAAACAGAACAGGCTACTCACTCCCGGGCGCCGCCGCACTGAGAACCGGCTGTTCGTACGGCAGCGTTTTCAGGAACTCAACCAGATCGTCGATTTCCTTCTCGCTCAGATCGCCGGTGACTCCGTGGCAGTGGTCGGGATTGTACTTGGTAAAGGCTTCCTGCGGCGTCTGTGCCATTCCGTGATGCAGCCAGTGACCGGTCCGATACAGCCCCAGCAGCGTTGGCGTGTCGTAGACCGGTCCCATTTTCTCGCCCGGGGTCGGCTTCTCTCGTGCCGACATCGTGCCGCAGAATCTCATCCACACGTCGCGGATGCTGCAGGCCAGTAGTCTTCCGTCCGTCGAGATATCCATATGGCTGTTGGACGGCCCGGCGAACGCGACGGCGGGCAGAAGAGCAATCAGGAAGACCAGTACGAGTTTCGATAGTGGCATCTCAGC
>JAPOLP010000367.1 GCA_029977045.1 Planctomycetota bacterium | reverse complement strand
TCCTTCAATTCCGCACGCTGTTCTTTATCAAGCGTCTGAGCAGACGCGTTTGAGAAGAGTCCCAAGCCATGCACGAGACTCAGCAGGAGAATCATAACAGCGGACCGGTTCATCGTCAGTCCTCGTTGAAGTCAGCGAAGCCCGCTCGAAGCAAATCACCCCGAACGGGCTTCGTCGTTGCATCCCCAGACGTGAGGTGAAGAGCCGGAAGCCGGCTCACAGTTTGTTGCTCCTACGTGAATAGTCCCAGTCCTCGTTCTGCTGGTGTGAAGTCCGGGAAGAACCCTTCCGGTGGCTCGAAGCCCATGTGTTTCCTGAGCACGTCGGCATAGATCTGGCGGAAGTCAGTCGTGACGTTCAGGTCGCGGTTCTGGAACAGCTCGCTGGGTTCCAGCCCGGTCCAGCGACCGTAGATGCGACCGCCGCGAACGTTGCCGCCCATCAGCCAGGTCAGGCCGCCGTGTCCGTGATCGCTGCCATCGTTTCCGTTTTCGGCACAGACTCGACCGAATTCCGTTGAGACGAGAATCAGCGTCCGGTCCAGATGCGGCCCGAGGTCTTCCATGAATGCCGCGAGGCTGGCCGCGAAGAACGTCAGCATCCGATTCAGTGTTCCGTCGAGACCGCCCAGTCCGATGTGGTGGTCCCAGCCACCGATATCTGTTGCGGCGACCTGTAGTCCGGCGTCGGCTTTGATGACGCGGGCCAGAGCCTGCATCCGGCTCGAGAACCAGCCGCCGGGATACTCCTGAGCGACGCCTTCGCCACCGATGCCGATTTCACGGCTGCTGCCGTAAGTCGTTTCCGGCTTCGCGTACAGCAGCTCCTTCAGGCGTCGCAGGTAACTGATGGTGTATTTGCCGGATGCCATCACCGGGTCTTCGGCAACGTTGGCGTCGGCTACCGTTCCGGCCAGGCCCTTGAGCTTCTTCGATTTCTCAGGGCCGCCTTTCTTCTCCAGACCCTTGAGCGTAAACGGAAGCTTCTCCGGTTCGCCCTGGCCGTAGAACTTCTCAAAGACGTCGAGGACTTCGTCCATCTCGTTGAGGTTCGACGGGACGGCGACGGCTGGGTACTTGCCTCGCATGGATCGCGGCAGGCGTTCCTGCATCGCGAGGGCTCGGATGCGGTACGGGTCTTCGCCTCGCGGATTCGCCGTGGCCTTCAAATAGCGGTTCAGCCAGCCGTCGTAGATCGTTCGGTTGCCTGGAGCCGCGTACTCCATGAAGTCCTGAGCGTCGAAGTGGCTGCGAGTTCCGTTGGGCGACCCGCTGTTGACGACCGCAGCAACGCGGCCTTTGTCGTACCAGGCTTTGAGTGGCTCCAGTGCGGGATGAAACGCCCACTGGTTGTCGAGCGGGATCGACTCGGATTCCGGAATGTGAATCGTCGGGCGGATGCCGTAGTAGGTCTTGTCACGATAGGGCACGATCGTATTCAACTGATCCTGCCCGCCACGCAGAAAGATCTTCACGAGGACCGGGTTGCGAATGATGCCGAGATCGGCGGACTGTTGGGCGAATCCCGGCAGGGCCTGCGATGCGGTGAATGCAGCCACGCCTGCACCGGTCGTTTTGAGAAAGTCGCGACGTTCCATGATGCTGCCTTTGTTGATGAGCGGTATGTGATTGTGTTTTCGTTGAGTTCGTTGATGCTGCGGAGCGACTACTGTCGCTGGAACTCGGGCGAGCCGAGCAGCAGGCCGACGATGTAGCGACCGAGTTCGTTCGGCTTCGGATTGAACTTCGCGTAATGGCCGATGACTTCGTCCAGAGCGGCGTCGGTCTGAGCGGTGTGTCCCATCGGCAGAATGCGTTTCGACAGGACTTCCTTCCATTGCAGCGGGTTGTTCTCTTCGAGCCCTTCCCAGGTGCTGTTCGGAAGGTTGACGCCTTCGATCCAGCCCATGGCCAGGCCGATACCGAACTGCCAGCGAGCGGCCATGACACCAGGGTCACGCCAGACATCTGCCTGGTCGTAGTAACCGGTCGGGTCTTCGCACTGATAAATCGGCTCGTTCAGTGTCAGCAGGACGTGGTGCAGGCCGTTGGTCGAGGCAACTTCGGCGCCCGTTGCACGCAGAGCACTGACGACGAACTCGAACGGTCGTTTGAACTTCGTCTGGTAGTTGGCCGGGTCGTTGAATTCCGGGTCGTCCAGGATTGCCTTGAACGTGGCCTTCAGGTCGGTCTTGTTGCCTTTGTGGAACGCGGCGGCAACTCGTTTGACCATGTCCGGCGACGGGCGGTCGTTCACGAAGTGGCGGCACATCTTGTAGGCGATGAAGTCAGCCGTTCCGGGGTGCTTGACCAGCATGTCGATGACGGCCTGGCCTTCTGCTTCGCCGTTCCGCGGATTTGCCGGCAGCTTCACGTTGAGCACCGTGCGGGCTCCGAACGCGTGCATCGCCGGCGTGAAGACGAACGCGATGGGCTGCTTCGGATCCTGCTGGACGGTCCAGCCGGTCAGAGCTTCCGAAACCGCGATGACGTCATCCTGCGTGTAGTAGTTGTCGACGCCCAGCGTGTGGAGTTCCATCAGCTCGCGACCGTAGTTCTCATTGAGGCCCTTTTGCTTCGCGATGTCGATCGCTTCCAGAACGGTGCCGTAGTCGCGTGATTCGACGTAGGCCTTGCGGGCCGCTTCCATCAGCTCGCCTTCGGGGATGGCTCGCGAGATGAAGTTGTCCAGGTAGATGAGCATCGCGGGATGGCGAGCCTGGCGGTTCAGCATCCGCTCGAAAGTTCCCAGTGCGTCGTACCGGATGACGTCGCGTTCGTACGTCGTTGCGTAGTAGCGGACCTGGCCTTTGCTGACGTCGATGTTGAAGTGGTTTCGCCAGAAGTCGCAGGACGCTTCGCGAACGCGGTTCGGGCTGCTGACAGCCAGCAGCAGGACGGCATCGCGGAGTTCCTGGCGGGGAATCTCTTTCATGGCCATCAGGCGGGCACGTTCGCGACGCTGTTCCGGAGTCAGTCGCGCCAAGTTGCTGAGTTCCGGCGGAATCGGCGGGTTGTACTTCACGAGGATCTGCTGGTTCGTCAGCGTCAGCGATTCCAGAGCGTCCAGCTGAGACTGCAGTGTTCGCGGTTCGTCCTCGCGGGCCTTGAGCTGTTCGTCGAACCACGCGTCGATGCCCTGTTTCTGCACGGCGTCGATCATGCCGGGAGTGGGGCCAAAAGAGAATCGCGACAGAGCGTGAAAGATCTTCTCGCGATCATTCAGCGGGGCTTCCGGGTCGCGATTGATGATCTGCATGCCGGCGCGAGCTTCACGCCCGAAGTTCGGGCGTTCTTTGGTGGCGACAGTGACGTCGTCCTTGTCAGCAGCGAATGCCGAGGCTGCGAAGACCAGCGACAGGGCGATGCTGGCTGTAACTGAGCAGAGCCAGTGCCCTGCGCTACTCCGTAAGTCAATCATCACGTCACCTCCTCTTACTGGACACGCCAGCGATTGCTCCCGCAACGAAATGCCACGGTGAGATTCTGGACGTCATCAAAAAACAGAACTCAGTGTTTCAGGCACCAGTCCGCGAGCGTCCCTCGGAAAGGCACTGCACTGACGTTGAAGCTGAATTGGGGTGGAAACCCGCGGTTGATCCGCGAAGTCACACATGGACACGAGGCTGTCTTCGCTCAGGAAGTGAAGGTGAAAAACATGCTGGGGCGAGCTGGCGAAACGGCTTTGGCCACCAGAGAAAAAATGACTGTGAAAACAAGCGGGACGCCTAAAGCAGATCACATGCCAAATCTGACTCGGTGCGTTGGTGACGCTGGCTGGAGCTGTCGCCGGTTTGGAAGCCGGTCGAAAACCTTCTCTTCGCTGCTACCCGTCCAGCAGTCATGAAGTGGTCGTCGTGCGAAAAAGGCTGTGCGGCGCGCGATCTGGACTTGTGCTGGACCGGTCTGGCTCATGTCGAGGCAAGCGACGAGTGCAGGAAACTCAGAGAGGTCAGAATTCGAGTTCGTGTCTGGCGCGACCTTTGCCGGTCGCTGATTGGCCTGCCGCGTCACACGTTGCAGGCGCGCTGAGTGTGCTGTGACGGGGCATGTGCCAGACAAGGTGGACGTCCAATGCTTCAAACTCTGAAGGCGAAGAGTCTGGTGTCCGTGGGGCTTGCCATGCTGGTGCTCGCTGGTTGCGGCGGCGAGGGGGGCTCACGCGACTCGAAGAAGACCGGGCAAAAATCCCCAGTCGCGGTTGTTGCAAGTGACTACTGCCTGCTGCTGGTTCTGCCTCGCGTGGCAGAAGAACTGGACCTCGACGTGCGTCAGCGAGTGACGCTGGCGGTCTGGCGGCCCGACTTTCAGCGTCGATTGAAGACGGCAACGCAGGCGTCGGGAGAGTCGCGGCCTGACGAGCAGCTGCTGGCAGATGGCAAGGCCGAACTGCAGCGTTCCGGCAAACGCGTCGAACAGATACTGAGTGACGCCCAGAAGTCGGCGTTTCGGGAGCTTCGCGTCGCTCGGCGGATCAGCGGGATCAAGCTTGAACAGTCACCGACCGGGCAGATCGGGGTGAGTTACAGCGTCGAGAAAGACCTGCGTCAGACGCAGGCCAGGTTCCGTTCACAAGATGCGCTGCGCGAGATCGGCAGTGTCGAGGATGCGGCAGTCGTGCTGAGCAGCGACGACAACGCCATCAAGGTCGTCGCCGCCAGCTGGCTGCTCGCTCACGAGGATGCTGCTTTGGAAGGTGCCGATCAGGTTCGCGATGGCCTGCGAGTGTTGATCGTCGGTGATGAAAAGGCTGAAGCGGCGTCGGACTCTGGCGAAGCAGCACCGAGTGTCGCTGCGGCTGACGTCGTACCGGCGCAGCGGCGGACCTTTGTGGAAGCGTTCTGCCTGCTGGCTCGACGCGAGGACCAGGAGGTTCTGCTGAAGTTGCTGGAGCCGCGGTCGGTTGACTGGGATGTTGCTCGTCCGGCGTTTCGAGCCCTGATTTCCAAGGCTCCGCACGAGGCCAGCCGGCTGATCCGCGAGCGGCTCGAAGATCCCGTCTGGCGTGATGAAACGCTGGACTTGTTCGCGAAAATGGATCGCGAGGCCTTCGGGACACTGGGGCTGATCTCGGACGTGCTGCATCCGGCCTGGCGTGGACTTCTGCAGGACTACCTGCGCGCGGCGGGCCGTCAGACGGACGACTCCGTGGTGACCGAGTACCGCATCGACTGGTCAGTGTCACAGTTTGCGGGCGGAAGCGACGAGACGAAGAACGCTGCTTTGAAATGGTTCGCGGCGGCGGCTCCGGCGGACAGATTCCGCGACTCGCGTGTCGTCAATCTGCTGCGACCGATGCTGACAGAGGTGCTCACCGAGGAAGATCGGACAGCGGTTGTGACGGCGTTTTCACGCTGGTCTGCTCCGGACGACGTGCCTGTGCTGGTTGAACTTGTGCAGGACTTCGAGCGGGATCGCGAAGCTGCGGGGCTGGCTGTCGACGCACTGCTGCGGATTGAACCGGAGGCCATCAGAAAGCTGCTGGGGCCGCCGGGAAAAGGCGACCGCTTCAGTACGGCTCGAGACAACCCGTATTCGCCGCTCGTCCGGGAGCGGCTGGCCGGTCCGGCTGAGCACAGCGAGGCGGCGTTGATCGAACTGTTCGCAGCTCCGGATGAGCGTGTGCGGATCGCGATCTGTCGTGTGCTCGCCCAGTCCGGAGGCGACCGTAGCAAAATGTTTCTGGCAGGGCAGTTGAAAGCCGAAGGCCTCACCGAACCACTACGCGAGGAGGTTCAAAGAGCCATCGATCGGATTCGCAGCCGGTAGCGGCGGTCGTCGTGGCATTCTGCAGGCAGCCGCCGTGTTACCGGGCAATTCCACGAATTCTCCAGAGAATTCTGTTTCGCCTGAGTTTGCCCGGATGAGCACGCGTCCGGATGCGCGATGTCGCGCGCAGAGTGATCCAGCTCGGCACAACGTGCGAGCTGTTTATGCGTAACAAAGCTGAGTCGCCAATTACACGGCAAACGGCACGTTTCGTGCATTGAGCGAGCCGTCCGTGCTGGCATCGGCGAGGGAAATCTGCATGTCTCTTCAGACGACTCATCCTCACGACCGCCCCCATCCCGCTGTGACGGGTGAGCGGAGTGATGTCTGGAGAGCGCTGGAAGAGTACGGATCGTGGGTGTTCTCGCTGGGAACCCACATCGT
>JAPOLP010000380.1 GCA_029977045.1 Planctomycetota bacterium | reverse complement strand
GACGAAGCGTCTTGTCGCTCGAGATCTCCTCAGAAATCCTGAGCGTGCCAGGAAGCTCCTGCCACCTTACTGATCCGCGTCATGCCGATCGGGAAGTCACGCTGCGAAAACGAATCTGTTACGCTTCCGCGAGACCGGGCTGAGTGCCCTGCAAATTTCTAGAAAGGCTGATCGAATGTGCTACCGGTTGTTGATCACTGCAGCGTTCACCGTCTCGTTTCTGGGGCGAACTGGCCTGACCTCTGAGATTCAGGACTGGCGAGCCTGGCGCGGGTCGCTGGCGAATGGCAGTTTTGAGGGCGGCAGCTTTCCACACGAATTCAACGCGGAGAAGTTTCTGTGGCGGACGGAACTGCCGGGGAAAGGTTGCTCGACACCGATTGTTCTCGACGGACGCATCTACCTGACCTGCCCGGCGGACGGTAAGGACGCCCTGCTCTGCTTCGACGCCGATGGCAAAGAGCTGTGGCGGGCGGTCTTCGTGCCGGAGGATGCGGGCAAGCACCGCAACGGGTCCGGCAGCAATGCCTCGCCGGTCACCGACGGCGAAGCGGTCTTTGTCTACTTCAAGAGTGGCACGTTCGCAGCGGTGGAACTCGACGGTGCCGTGCGCTGGAAGACGGACATTGTCGAGCGGTTCGGGAAGGCCAACCTCTTCTGGGACCACGGCACGTCACCCGTGCTGACCTCGAAGCACGTCGTGATGACGCGGATGCACAACGGCGAGTCGTGGCTGGCGGCGTTCAACAAAGCCAGTGGCGAGATCGCCTGGAAGGTTGCTCGCAATTACGAAACGCCGGTCGAGTGCGATCACGGTTACACGACGCCGCTCGTGATTGACCATCAGGGACAGGAGTCGCTGCTCGTCTGGGGAGCCCAGCACCTGACGATTCACAATGCCTCGAACGGTGAGGTCACCTGGTCGTGCGGCAACTTCAATCCGGACGGTAACAAGCTGTGGCCGCAGATCGCGACGCCGGTCATCGTCGGCGACATCGCGGTCATCGCGTACGGAAGGAACGACCGCGGCATTCCGTTGCTTTACGGCGTCAAACTGACCGGCAGTGGCGACGTCACCGAGACGGCTCACGTCTGGAAGCGCGACGACGTCGGCACGTTCGTCCCAACGCCCATTGCTTACAAAGGGCACGTTTACCTGGTCCGTGATCGCGGCGAGGTCGCGTGCCTCGATCCAGCAACGGGCAAGACCGTCTGGGAAGCCGCCCTCCCGAAGCACCGATCGAACTATTACGCCTCCCCGCTTATCGCGGGCGACAAGCTGTTTGCTCCACGCGAAGACGGAGTCGTGTTCGTCGCCAGCGTCGCCGACGGCCAGTTCAAACTGCTCGCCGAAAACAACATGGAAGAATCCGTCATCGGCTCCCCCGTCCCGATGGGAAGCCGGATCCTCATCCGCGGCGAAAAGCACCTGTTCTGCGCGGCAGCTGAGTAGAACCTGCGGAAGCTCTCGTCTTGATCGCAGAGTTCGCTGAGGTGACGCAGAGGACATAAAGTGCCTCTGCGTTGAAAATGCCCTGCACTGCACGCTCAAATCGATCCAGCTTGATGCGATGCTCGATTATCGATAATGCGCCACCGATCGTAGATTATCCAGTGAACCATTCATGCCGAGGAACTGATGCCTGCGACCGCTCGCCAGTCCCGAAAGAGTTCTCCGAACGCGAAGCAGACGCGTTCGCTGCCTGCGGCGGCGGATCGTGGCGGGATCGATCACGGGCAGCGGCGGAAGGTGATTGTTGAGCAACTGCTGACGGACATCTTTCAGGGACGGCTGCGAGCAGGCGAGCGTCTCGTGATTACGACGCTGGCCAGCCGGTTTGGGGTAAGTCAGTCGCCAATCCGCGAGGCGCTCGTTTCACTCGAAGGCGTTGGCATCGTCGATATCGAACCGAACTGCGGTGCGGTCGTTCGGCGGGTCACCGAGGCTGACGTCAAAGAGGTCTGTCAGGTGCGACGGGCGCTTGAATGCGCGGCGGTGCGGCTCGCCTGCGGCAGAACGGACCTTGGCGAGCTGAAGCAACTGGCGGACGCGTTTCGGGCTGCTGCCGACGTCGACCTGTCGGCACTGACAGGTAATGGCAAGACCGGTGGCAGACGTCGCGACAGCCAGTCGGGCGTTCGCAAGGCGATCGACTCGGCACGGAATCTCGACAGCCGTCTGCACGATCTGATTGCCGAGTCCTGCGGCAACCGCTTTCTGAAGAAGGAACTCGGGCGGCTGAAGCTGCTGTTCCGCAGCTTTCGCGACGTCGCCTGGGATCAGCGTTCTTCTGTCAGCGATCTGGCAAGGTTTGCCGAGGAAGCTCGCGAGCACCTGGCCATCGTTGAGGCTCTGCGGAAGGGCGACCGAAAGGCCGCTTCACGGGCCATGTCAAATCACATCCGCTCGGGCGTCAAATACTGGAGTCGCGGGCTTCCCAGATAAACACAAAGGTCGCACAAGCGGTCCGCCGCTGAGTGCTGCACTCTCGAATCAACTCCGAGTTTCCTCGGTTCTGAATTGAGGTTCTTCCATGATCAAGCAAACGAAACAAGTTATGGCAGACTGGATTGTCCGTAGCATTCTGCCCGCAGCCTGCGCAAGTCTGGTCCTGCTACAGGCCACGACTGGCCGGGCTGACGATCAGCTCCAGTACAACCGCGACGTACGGCCAATCCTCGCCGAGTTCTGTTTTGCCTGTCACGGGCCGGACAGTGCCGCTCGCAAAGCTGACCTGCGGATTGATCAGCGTGATGCGGCCATCGAATCCGGAGCGATCGTCGAAGGTAAACCGGACGAGAGCGAGCTAATCGCGAGGATCGTCACCGACGATCCCGAACTGCTGATGCCGCCTCCGGCGACCAAGAAGTCTCTCTCGAACGAGCAGAAAGAAGTACTCAAACGCTGGGTCGCGACGGGAGCGGCGTACCAGCCGCACTGGTCGCTGATCGTGCCTCAGAAAGCCGAACTGCCTGCCGTTCAGAATGCCGGCTGGTCGAAGAACGCGATCGATCGCTTTGTTCTGGCGCAGTTGGAAGCCAGTGGTTTGAGTCCCGCAGCAGAAGCGGACTCGCACACGCTCTTCCGACGACTGCATCTCGATATCACCGGACTGCCGCCGAAGCCGGATGACGTCGCAAAGTTTGTCGACGATTACAAGACTCGCGGTGACGCGGCTCTGTCTGACTGGATCGACCGGCTGATGGACACGCCGGCCTGGGGCGAGCATCGAGCCCGGTACTGGCTGGACGCGGCGCGTTACGGCGACACGCACGGCCTGCACTTCGACAACTACCGCGAGATGTGGCCGTACCGCGACTGGGTCATTCGATCGTTCAACGCCAACCAGCCGTTTGATGACTTCATCCTCGAGCAACTCGCCGGCGACCTGCTGCCGAATCCGACCGACGAACAGTTGATCGCGACCGGTTTTCAGCGCTGCAACATCACGACGAACGAAGGCGGAACGATCGACGAGGAAAACCTGGCGAACTACGCGGTCGATCGCGTGCAGACGTTCGGCTGGGTGCTGCTCGGCATGACGACAAACTGCGGGCAGTGCCACAATCACAAATTCGATCAGTTCTCGATGCGTGACTTCTATTCGCTGGCCGCCTTCTTCCGGAACACGACGCAGGGGCCGAAGGATGGCAACGTCGCTGACGGCCGCGGCCCGGTTCTCGTCGTGCCTTCCGAAGCAGACCGTCCGCGCTGGATCGCTCTGCCGGAGGAGATCGCGACTGCAACCTCGCACCGCGATAACCGAAAGACAGTAGCGCGAACGAACTTCGATGCCTGGCTGGCGTCCGTCACGCCAGAACAGATTGGCAAGGACGTTCCAACCGATGGCCTCACCCTGCATCTGCCGCTCAACGAAGGCGAAGGGCAGAAGATTCAGGTGCTCGGCGGAGCTGAGCAGCGGCAAATTGACAACGCTGTCGCCTGGGTCAAGGACGCCCCGGCGGGAGCGGCTCCGACGTTTAAACCGAACGCGACGCTCGACATCGGTACGGCTGGCGACTTTGAACGCGACCAGCCTTTCAGCTTCGGAGCGTGGGTCAAGACGGCGAACGGCAATACTCAGGCCGGCATCATCGCCCGCATGGACGAGCAGGCTCAGCATCGCGGCTGGGACCTGTGGCAGAACGGAGCCGGCTTCGGCACGCATATCATCGACGCCTGGCCGGACAACGGCATGAAGGTCGTCACGCAGAACAACGTCGTGACCGCCGGCAAGTGGCAGCACGTCTTCGTGACCTATGACGGTTCGGGAAAACCTGCCGGCGTGAAGATTTTCGTCGACGGAAAGGAACAGCCGACTCGGGTCGAACGCGACGCACTGAAACCAGACGCCTCGATCCGCACAACGACTCCGCTGCGAATCGGCCAGCGGAGCCAGGGAGCCGTCTTCGATGGCGGAGCGGTTCAGGACGTCCGCATCTACGGCCGGCTGCTCAGAGGTGCCGACGTGCAGGCGATTGCCGGCAGTGCGTCGCTGCAGTCGCTGCTGGCCGTTGAAACGTCTGCCCGGACGCCGCAGCAGACGAATCAGTTGTTCGATCACTTCCTCAATCACGTCGACGCTGAGTATCCGCAGCTGGCCGCCGAGGTCACTCGACTGGAAGGCGAACGCGAAGCAATCCGTGGACGCAGCCCGGTCACTCATATCCAGCAGGAAAAAGCGAACTCACCCGCGATGGCTCAGGTTCTGATGCGGGGTGCTTACGACAAGCCGATCGAAGACGTCTCCGCCGCGACTCCGGAAGCCCTGCATCCGATGTCCGAAGACGCGCCGCGAAACCGACTCGGACTCGCTCAGTGGGTGATCGATTCCCGCAACCCGCTGACGGCTCGTACGACGGCTAACCGCTTCTGGCAGCAGCTCTTCGGAACAGGCATCGTGGCCACGGCGGAAGACCTCGGAGTCTCCGGTGCCGCGCCGACTCATCCGGAACTGCTGGACTGGCTGGCGGTCGAGTTTCAGTCATCCGACTGGGATGTCCGCCACATGTTCAAGCTGATGCTGATGAGCGCGACCTACCGGCAGTCATCGCAGGTGACGCCCGACAAACTCGAAAAGGACCGCGATAACAAGCTGCTGTCACGCGGGCCGCGATTCCGCATGGATGCCGAGATGGTGCGGGACTACGCGTTGGCGAGCAGCGGACTGCTGTCGTCGAAGATGTACGGTCCGGGCACAAAGCCGTATCAGCCGGAAGGCATCTGGGACATCGTTGGTCTACCGGGCGGTAACACTCGCAACTATGTTCAGGACAAGGGCGAGAATCTCTATCGCCGCTCGCTCTACAACTTCTGGAAACGGATGGCTCCGCCGCCGAACCTGGAAGCCTTCAACGCACCCAGCCGCGAAGTCTGTGCCGTGCGCCGCGAGCGAACGAACACGCCGCTGCAGGCACTCGTCACACTGAACGATCCGCAGTTTGTCGAATCAGCCCGGAAGCTCGCCGAGACAACACTGCAGCAGGACAGCAAAGAATTCGGTCCGCGAGTTCAATTCGTCTCGCAACGGCTGCTCGGTCGGGAGCTGCGAGCGGAAGAAGTCGTGATCGCCCAAGCGGCGTTCAACGACCTCGCGGCTTACTACGGTGAGCACGAAGCCGACGCCAACCAGTTGCTCGCGGTCGGCGAAACGGCAGCGAGTGACAAGCTCGACCGGAAGGAACTCGCGTCCTGGACCATGCTGGTCAATCAACTGTTGAACCTCGACGAGGTGCTCAACAAGTAAGTCCGCTCGTTACTGATGCCTGAAACACAAAGACATCTGAAATCTGAATCAACAACGTCGATCACCTCGTCACGAAGCTACCGGCCTTGTGACGCTCAATACTCGGAGACCGTCAGCATGAACATCTTCGATGAAGCCCGTCAGTTGGAAACTCGTCGTCACTTCTTCAGTCGCGGCAAACATCTACTCGGTGGTGCCGCTCTGGCTTCGCTGCTCGGGCAGTCAGACGTGGCAGCGAGCAGTCCGGTG
>JAPOLP010000452.1 GCA_029977045.1 Planctomycetota bacterium | reverse complement strand
TCGCCTTCAAACGGGTTGGCCGCCGAACGGGCTGCCTGTCCCTCAGCGAGGCCTTCTTCGACAAGCGGCGTGAAGTCGTCCGCGTTGATGATCTCGGGAGCGGCAGTGTCCGTGCCGGCGGTCTGCAGGATGCCGTTCGGACCGGCAGCCGGAGGACCAACGACAGGCTCGGTTGCCAGTGATGGCTGGCCAGCGTCGGCAGAGAACGGCGGAGCTTCCTCGAACTGTGGTTCCGGAGCGAACGCGGGCTCGCCGTCCATCAGCGGTTCGAGCATCGGCTCGGCTTCGGGATTCGTGTTCCAGCCGTCGAAGAAGCGGCGCTGGCGGGCCTTCCATTCCTTGCGGTAGGCGAGCGCCTCGTCGGTCAGGTTCCAGGTCGCGGGTTCGTCGCTCGGTCGCAGAGCCGCTCGCGTGACGATGCCGTCATCCTGAATCGTACGGTAACTGTCGAGGTTCTCGGTCAGCGGGCTGACGAGCGTCTCGGCTGCCGGGTCGATCCCAACCAGCGTGACCGGTCGCGGAATCCACTGACCGCCGCGGCGGAAGTGCAGCAGGCCGAAGACTTCGACGGTCGCGCTGACACTCTCGACGTATTCCCCCGCGACTTTGTTGACCAGATCGATCTGGGCCTGCGCATCGGGCTCGCCGTTGAGGCTGTTCGTTTCGATGCTGACGTCGGCCAGGATCGCGTGGATTCGTGTCCGCATCTCGCTGGAGAAACCGGACATCACGCTGTTGACGACGATCATCGTCGCCACGCCAAGCATCACGCTGATAATGCTGGCGAGCGCGATGAAACGCGTCCGCAGATAGCGCGTGCTGAGAAGCAGTTTGTACATTCGCCAATCCTTCGGCAGAGTTGCCATCCCTAGCGGCCCGCGGAGAAAAGCAGCCTCCGCCCGGCAGATCACGGAGCATCCCGGACCTGCTCCACGCCGTCAATCCGAAGTCCGGGTGGCAGAGCAAGTGCGGTGCCGGAGCTGACATCTCCCGGATTTCGGCGGAGTTGGATGATGTCTACGACATGATCCCGAAGGGATCAAAGTGAGTAGCCGGGTGTCGGAGCGCAGCGGAGACGCCCGGAATACGAGCATCAGAGCATTCGCATCCTGGAGGGATGCCAGAGGGGCAGCACAGACGTCTGGCATCCCTTCAGGATGCGGCTCGAACACTCTCACAAAACCGGGGGTCTCCGCTGCGCTCCGACACCCCGGCTACTTTCTGGCATCGCTCCGCGATGCAAACGCCGACTTGAGCGAATCGAGACTACGTGATGCCGCGGCGTTTCAGTTCAGCGACGACTGTCTGGACAATCCGTGTCACTTCAGCATTGTCAACAGCCGATGCTTCGCCGACCGGGCAGCCGCCGACGGGTTCGCCGGTGAAGCCGTGGGTAGCCAGCATGCACTGCAGCGTGCGGCTGAGCAGTTCGAGGTTTGACCGCTGATTGTCCGACTGAGGCAGCCGGCCAGTACCCATGTTGAAGCCACGCAGATCAACGGCCTTGCGGAACCCGTTGGGGAACTCGGCCTGGAAGATCATCGTGTCGAAGAGGGTGACCAGGTCGTACTGAATCCGGCGAGCTTCGTCGAGCTGCCCAGAGAGCGTGAGGTCGTAGAGCTTGCGAGTCAGTTCCGGAACGACGCCCGAGCTGGCGTTCGTGCCACCGTCGCAGCCGACCAGGAGCATCGGCATCAGGGCGGCATCCCAGCCGGTCAGGAATGAGAAGTCGGGCCGGTTCGGACGGACGGCCTGGATCATGCGAATCATGTGTGGGATGTCGCCGGACGAGTCCTTGATGGCGACGATCTTCTCGCACTCTTCCGACAGACGCTGCACCGTCGGCACGTCGATCGGCGAAGCGAACATTGGGATGTTGTAGAGCGTGACGTCGATCGGTGTGTTGTTGCCGATGTCGCGGAAGTACTGCAGCACCGAATCGGGGCCGAGCTTGTAGTAGAACGGGGCGACGATCGCGACGGCCCGGACACCCAGCTCGTGGTAGTACTCGCAGGCGGCGATTGTCTCTTTGACGTTGGCTTCGGCAGCACCGGCGAGAATCGGAACGCGGCCCGCTGTCTGGTCGGCGATGATCGCGACAATGCGGCGGCGTTCCTCGACGGTGAACCGAGTGAACTCGCCCGTCGATCCGTTTGGATAGAGGCCGTGAACACCACGGTCAATCAGCCAGTCGACGTAGCGTCGCAGTTCCGGCTCGTTGATATTGCCGTTCGCGTCGTGGGGGACAAGGTTCGGCGTAAAAATTCCCTGCAGACGACCACTGGCCATTGTCAGACCTCTGGAGCTGAAGACGAGAGACGCAGCAATTCTGATTTCATGGACGCTGCGGATGAACTGAACGGGGCAAACCGTTCGGCCAAATCTAGCTCGCGGATCCGGGTCCGGCAGATTGTCCTGTCGGAATGAGGCGGCATGTCGAACCGGTTATGCCGGTTACGACGCTCATTTGGTGGCCTGGAAGCCCGCCGAGTGACAGCAGGTCAGAAACCGGCAGCTCCGGCACCGCCGGATCTGCCTGGTGTCGGCGGAGCGGCGGGGGCGGCGGTTGTGGGCACTATCGCCCGGCTTGTGCCCGCGAAGACTTCGCGGCGGCTGGCGTAGCGGACGGGAAAGCTCGGCCAGACCGTGTTGGGGTGCTCTTCCGCGTTGCGTGGTTCGATGAAGTCTTCGACCGGCCCATCAAACACTCGCGGCACACTGCGCGACATCGAGTTCTCGCTGACGAACTGAGTGAACCCCAGCCACTGCCGGTCGGGAGCAACAACGCCGAACAGATTGGCTCGTTCCGGCGTAAAACCCATGAAGTTGCGTGGCAGCGGAGCGGTGTGCAGTGCTGTCAGCAGAAACGCCATCGTGATGTAACCGGCGAGTGCTCCGAACGCCCAGCGGCCAACGTCCTCGCCGGGGCTGTCGATCTGGAAGTACCGCGGCGTCATCTTCTCAAACAGAACACGGAGTCCAAACACCGCTCCAGCAAACAGGCCGACGAGTGCGATGACGTCCCAGCGGTATCCCCACTCGCCCGAACCAATGATGCCCTGTCCGATTCCGGCAGCCGGCTCGTACAGGTTCATCGCCAGCAGCCCTGAGAAGATGATGATCAGGCAGTTGAGTGCCGCACCGAACGCACCTTCACCCGCGACGCACCAGGTCACGACTGCCCAGACAATGATCAGAATGGCGTCAAACATCTTCAGCGGAATCCCGTTGGTTGCAGGCTGTCAGTGCCAGATGGTCAGGCTCGTCTTTTGAAATACAACTTCTGAAAAACAACGTCTTGTGAGGCGGGTCAGCCGAGTTTCCGGCTGGTGAGTATCTTCTCGATGCTGGCCGCGAATGCGGCGATGTCAGGTTCCGGGCCGGAGCCAAGTGAATGGTGAGTGCCGTCGCGGTGCCATTCTCCGATCACTGTCCGAACTTCGTCGATCGAGTTGGTCGCTGAAAACTCCAGGGTCAGGTATCTCAAGGGTTCGATGTCGAAGCCGGCGTCCGGATTGTTGAGGTCGATTCTCAGAACCAGTGCGACAAAGAACGCTTCCGTTTTGCGTGCCGCCGCCGGCAGTTCGACGAGAGCACAGGGGCAGGCGCCGATCGGCACCTTGTGAATCAGGATGTCTTCCGGGGCGAGAGTGACTGCTTCGCCGTGTTCCTCGCAAATGTGTTCGACGGTTTCCCACAGTGCTGCGATTCGAGTCTGAGCTTCCGATGAGGCCAGTTCCGTGACGATCTGAACGGGGTTCTGAAATGCCGCGTCGCGAAGCACGACGTGAGCGAACGAGTAATGGTCGCAGCGGGGAGCTTCTTCTCGATCGCCGTCTTTCGACCGTGTTCGTCGAGCAAAAAAATCGAGTAACCCCATTTTGCCCGCCACTGAAAAGGTGACCTGTCGCCTGAACGCTCGTTTTTTTGCCCCGGTCGACGCTACTTGACCACGCGCAGTAGTTCTTCGATGGACGTTGTTCCTTTCACCACAAGTCGCAGGCCTTCCTCCTGCATGTAAAGCATTCCGTTTTTGCGGGCTTCCGACTTGAGCTGCGAAAGCGCGGCCTTGTCTCGGATCATGTCCCGCATCCGGTCGTTGATTTCCAGAAACTCGAACACGCCGACGCGTCCGCGGTAACCGAGTCCGCCGCAGGCCGGGCACTCCTGCTCCGGGCTCTTTGGCGGTCGATAGAACTTCTCGATGCGGTCCGCCGGCAGGTTGGCCTGCTTGAGGAACTCCGCTTTCGGGCGATACGCCTCTTTGCATTTCGGACACAGCCGCCGCGCGAGCCGCTGAGCCAGGATCGCCGAGATCGAACTCGCGAACATGAACGGTTCGAGGCCGAGGTCAATCATGCGGTACAGCGCGGTGATCGAATCGTTGGCGTGAACGGTCGAGAAGACCATGTGGCCGGTGTTTGACGCCTGGCACGCGATGCCGGCGGTTTCGCCGTCGCGGATTTCGCCGATCATGATGACGTCGGGGTCCTGACGCAGAATGCTGCGCAGGCCGGTGGCGAATGACTGGCCGGCCTTCTGGTTGATCTCGATCTGCGTGACGCGGTCCATGCGGTATTCGACCGGGTCTTCGATCGTGATGATGTTGTGCTGGTACGAATCGATCGCGTTCAGGCAGGCATACAGCGTCGTCGACTTACCGGCACCGGTCGGACCGCAGACGAGCAGCATTCCGTGCGGCTGATGCACGATCGTGGTCAGTCTGTCTTCGAGAGCCTTGCGGAAGCCGAGATCCTTGATCGACGCGACCGACGCGGACTGGTCGAGAATACGAATACTCATCTTCTCGCCGCCGCGAGTTCCCTGCGTCGCGACACGGAAGTCGATCTCGCGGCCTTCGGTGATCGCCCGGAAGCTGCCGTCCAGCGAGCGGCGTTTCTCCGTGATGTCCATCGCGGAGAGCACCTTAAAGATGTTGATGACCGCGTCACCGAGAGCCCGGTCGAACGGTTCGGCGGGGTACATCACACCGTCGATACGCATCCGGACGCCCATTTCGTCTTCGGACGGTTCGAGATGGATGTCCGTTGCGCGGCGGATCAGAGCGTCATAAACAAGTTCCTTGGCGGCCATGTAGCCGCGCGAGTTTTCGACGCTTTTTGTGCGTCCGGTGTCGACCTTGCCCGTCGACGTCTTACCGAGAAACTGAATATCCGGGCCGAGGAAATCTGCAGGGCCGTCGTCGCCGCCCAGTTTGATCCCCAGCCGGGCGAGGGTTCGGAACGTCACTTTCCGGATATGTTCCGGCGTCAGTACGCGAGCGTTTTCCGGAACGCGGTCGTTGCGTTCTTTGATATACAGCCCGAGCGGCGCGCCAGACGAAACCGCGATCGCCAGAAACGCGACAAAGAACGATGGCAGGCACAGAGCCAGCAGCAGGCCGCTCGCGCCGCC
>JAPOLP010000758.1 GCA_029977045.1 Planctomycetota bacterium | reverse complement strand
GTGAACGATCAACAGCTGGCTATCGCCGCCCACCCTGTAGCCGTACTCGGTGCACGCCGTGTCCGTCACCGCTTTTGTCAGGGAGGAGAAACCGTGGCCCTGCAGGTTCGCCGCGGTGATGAGACACTGCAGACGAAGCTGTCACTGACGTGGCACTTCGAATATCCACCTCAGTGGTCCGACGTGCCTCGGATAGCGACAGCCCCGCTGTTACCGGACCTGGAATGAGGACCGAGCAACCTGCAGTCAGAGCGAGGATCGGCGTGATAACTTTGCTATTCGTTTACCAGATCACTCGTGACGAAGGGCTTCGATCGGGTCCATGTGGGCGGCCTGGCGGGCGGGGTAGACGCCGAAGAGGACTCCGACACCCAGCGAGATGACCAGCGAGAGCACGACGGACCACATGGCAATGCGGGGTTCCAGTGTCTGCACGATTTCCGGCAGCAGGTCGGGCGAGAGCAGGGTCAGTCCGCTGCGCATGCCTCGAAACAGCGGTCCGACGGAAAGGCCGAACAGCACTCCGAGCAGGCCGCCGCTGGCGGTGAGCACGACGGTTTCGATCAGGAACTGCTGCACGATGTCCTGCCGGGTTGCTCCCAGCGCCCGCCGGACGCCGATCTCACGGGTCCGTTCGGTGACCGTCGCCAGCATGATGTTCATGATGCCGATGCCGCCGACCAGCAGCGAGATTCCGGCGATCACGACCAGCAGCACGTTGAACATCGCTCGCGTTCGTTCGGCCTGACGCAGCAGCTCTCGCGGGACAACGACGGCGTAATCTTCCTGCTCGTGGAACTTCTTCAGCAGCGTCTCGATAATCTGAGCCGTTTCGTTGACATCGTTGATGTCTTCAACCTCGACGGTGATTTGACTGAGTTCGACTTTCTCGCCAACGAAGTCGAAGCCCTGCCCGGCGCCGACACGTTTCATCACCAGATCGCCAACACGATGCCGCAGCGTTTCCAGAGGGATGTAGGCGTCGAGGTTGTAATCGCGAGAATCGAGACTGCCGCCAATTGCCGCTGACGCTGTTCGCGGTTTGGTCTGACCGATGACGGTGTAGAACTCGCTGCCAACCCAGATCGTTTTGCCGATCGGGTTTTCGTACGGGAACAGCCGCTTTGTCGTATCGTCGGCAAGCACGACGACCTTGTTGCCTCGATCGCGTGGCGACAGCCAGCGTCCTCGGGCGATTTCGAGCTGATTGAGCTGCAGGTAATCCTCGACGCAGCCGACGAGTTTGGCATCGGCCGTTCGGTTATCGAGCCGCAGTTCGAACCGCAGCTCACGCATCGGGATCGCGCGGCTGATGTTGGGGATGTTCTCGACGATGCGCCGGTAGTCGGCTCGCAGCAGACCGTACGTTTTGACGCGGCTGCTGGCGTCGTCGCCGCCCGCGTTCGGTTCCTTCGTGCGGACGATGACGTTGCGGGCTCCCAGTTCCAGAATCTGCTGCTGAGCGCGGTAACTGACGCCTTCGCCCATCGCGACGAGCCAGATGACGGTCGCGGTACCAATGAAGATGCCCAGCGCCGCCAGACCCGCGCGCATCTTCTGCACCATCAGGCTTTTGATGCCGAGCTTGATTGTCTGGTGGACCGAAATCTTCATGGCAACTTGTCGTATCTGACGTAGTGGTGGCTTCCAGCCGCCACTGCCTGGAACTGATGGCGGCTGGAAGCCACCACTACAGGGAACGGCCCGGTCACTTCGGGGGATTCAATAGAACCTCGTCGCCTTCCTGCAGTCCGTTTTCGACGATGGTGTGAACGTTGTTGCTGTCGCCCAGCGTCAGCTCTCGTTTCTCGATCCCTTCGAGCGTTTTCACCCAGCAGTGCGGCGGCGAGTCTTTCTGTTCGACGATTGCTGCGACGGGGATCGTCAGGACGTCCGCGTGCTGCGCGATGACGATTTCAACTTCGGCACTCATGCCTGGTTTGAGGTTCTCCGCCGGAGGGACGGCGACCATGGTGTCGTAGCGGACTTCGTTGGCTGTCCACCAGCCGGCTGGCCGGGTGACCGATGAGATCTTCGAGACGTTCCCGGTTGTTGAGCCATCGGGCAAAGTGACGCGTGCACTCATCCCTTCCTTAATCCGATCAACGACGGCTTCATGCACGCCGACCTTCACCTGCATCTGGTTGAGGTCCGGCATCAGCAGCAGGACCTGGTCCTTGTGGACGCTGGTGCCTTCCTCGATCGGGCCGGCTTCCCACTGAGCGGCGTTCGGGTGGATGACCAGACCGGATCGCGGAGCCTTGACGACGCAGTACGGCAGTTCTTCGAGAGCCCGATCGCGCCGCGATGCGTCAGCGATCGCCCGCTCGGCATTGGCCTGGTGGTTTGCTTTCGCCGCTTTCAGATCACCCTTCAGGATCTGCAGAGCTTCCTTCTGAGTGAACTTTCTCAGGACATCAAGCTGCGTCTGCAGAAGTTCGACGGTTCGGGTTTCACGATCCACGGCGAACTGCAGTTCCTCGACGACCAGTTCGCTCTTGTACTTGCTGCGTGCCATCACGCGAGTATGGCCCAGGCGATCCTGAGCATTCCGGAGCCTCGCTTCGGCAACAACAAGCTGCTTCTCGAGTTCCATCTGCTGCGAAACGGCCTGGCCTTCCTCGAACTCACTGACGGCCAGTTCCGCTCGCGCCAGGTTGGCGGCAGAGCGTTCGGCGGACGACCGCGACCAGTGAGCGAACTTCGATCGTTCGTCGATCTGCTCTTCGATGAACGAAGAATCCAGCCGCAGCAGTTCGTCGCCTTTCTGCACGATGCTGCCGCTTTCGACGATCCACAGCACGGTGTTTCGACCGCGAACCCGGCATTTGATTTCGGTGTTCTCGGCACTTTCCAGCATTCCCTGCTCGATGATGGAAACATCCAGATCGCCCCGTGTGATCACGTGCGTCAGCCGGTCGTCCGGTTTCTCCGAAGTCAGGCCGCCGGTGGCCCAGACTGCCGAAGACACGGCAGCGAGCAGCAGGCAGAGGATGAGCAGACGCCGCGCAGTCATCGCTCGCCCCCCTCCGTCGTGTCGCCTGTTTCTTCCAGCAGGCTGGCTGCTTCGAGCTGGGCGGCTTCGATATGAGCCAGCGGGTCGAGGATGACTTCGTCGTCTTCCGCGACTCCGCTCTCCACCGCGATGAACATGTCATTGGAATCGCCCGGCGTGACGGAACGGCGTTCGAAGCGGTCGGCTCGTTTTACCCAGCAGGCGTGGCCGCTGCGCGTTTCGATGACGGCGGAGGTCGGGACGAGCAGCACGTCTTCATAAGTGGCGAGAATGATTTCCACTTCGACACTCATGCCTGGCTTCAGACCGCCCATGTCTTTGGGCAGGTCGACGATCGTGTCGTACTTAACGACGTTGCCGGTCCACCAGCCCGCCGGGCGAGTCACCGCCGCGACGTACGAAACCGTGCCGTCCAGCGTTCGATTGGGCAGCGCGACGCTCGCGCTCATGCCTTCGCGGATGCGGTCGACGACTGATTCGTGAATCCCGACTTTCACCTGCATCTGCGAGAGGTCGGGCATCAGCAGCAGAATCTGGTCCTTGTGGACGGTCGCCCCTTCTTCGATCTCGGGAGCGTTCTCCCACTGCTTGTCGCTCGGGTAGATCACCATGCCGGCTCGCGGCGCGTTGTTGACGCAGAATTCGAGGTCTTC
>JAPOLP010000328.1 GCA_029977045.1 Planctomycetota bacterium | reverse complement strand
CGCCAACGGACTCTGTTCGAACGACTTCCTAAAGCGATCGTCAGTTATCTGGTACAACCAGTCATCGCTGTCTGAAGCTGCTGCTGATGTCCGTCTGATGGCAGAAAAGGAGGGGCTTACCGCACACAGTTCGAGTATCGACATCCGTCTGTCGTAAGCTCGCCAGTCCTGCGACGAGAAGTGGCAAGCGCAAGACAGCAACCGCGATGCCCCATTTCGCCGCACCCTGAAGGCGAAAGGCCGCCATTTGGGCCCCGAAATCAGGCACTGCCGGCCTGATCCTGGCACCGGTACACCCGATCCGACCCTCTACCCTTGCGGGTGCCCACAAAGAGGACGCGTGCATCGGGAATTTCCCCTAACTCGAGTTGGGGATCTCCGATTCTTAACCTACGATCAGTGCGTAGATTCGGCCAATAGTGCCAGTTTGCGTTTAGCTGAAGGCTGCCGGGCCCGACGCATCGGGAATGGAGACGCGGGCAATGCGGGGTACCGTCCATCGAAAAGACATTCGCCATGAGGCGTCTGCTGTCGACGGTGACGATACCAGGCTGCTGCGTGCAGTTGCAGAACTGCAGGCGCGTTTCATCGCTGAGCACGACTCGACTCGCGCGTTCATCCAGACATTGAGCTGCCTTCTGGAATTGACCGAAAGCGAATACGGCTTCATTTCCGAGTTAGAACGCGAACAGGACGGAACTCCCTGGCTGAGAGCACTCGCGATAACCAATCTCGCCTGGAACGACACAACAAAAGACTTCTTCGCAGCCCATGTCCAGTCCGGACTTGAGTTCCGGAATCTGGACAACCTCTTTGGCGAAGTCGTAAAGACCGGCCAGGTCGTAATCTCAAACGATCGGGAAAACGACCCGCGAAGTGGCGGCATTCCCGACGATCATCCCGAACTGAAATCGTTCCTCGGCATTCCATTCCGCTTTAACGGCGAAGTGGTCGGAATGCTTGGCATCGCGAATCGCGGGTCCGGGTACAGCGATGAACTTGTAAACTGGCTTGAGCCGCTGACCGACGCGTGCTCGACGATGGTTGCCGCAGTTCACTCCCAACGAGAACGCCAGAAGGCCACCGACGAAGTCAGGAAAAGTGAAGAGTACTTTCGGCTGGTTGCTGACCTGACCGCAGAAGTCACTTTTGAAACGGCAGTCGATTCGGCTGGCGTCCTGCAACCGGTTTCGTTGCGTGGCAATCTGTCTGAGGTGCTTGGGGTCACTGAAGCAGCTCTCGTCGAATCTCGCTGGAAGAACTATCTGCACCCTGACGACATCGGCCTGGTCGGTGAGCTGATCGCCGCGGTGAAGGACAGCGGAACAGGACGCCAGCTTGTCCGATGGATTCGACCGGATAATGAGACCCGTCACCTGAGAGTGTCGGCCAGGCTTTCATCGCCAATTCAGAATCCGCCCGAGGACGATGAATTCCGCATGATCGGCTGCGTCGTTGACGTGACAGACGTCATCAAAAACGAAGCCTCGCTGCGCGAGATGGTTGAGCGGCATCAGGCAATTCTACAGGCCGTCCCGGACCTGATTTTCCTGACGACCCGCGAAGGACGTTTCATCGAAACATGGGCCGGCGACGGCTCTCAGCTGCTGGTTCCAGCAGATCAGCTCCTTGGAAGATTAAACCGCGAGTTCCTGCCGCCAGCAGTTTGTGACCAATGGGACGCGGCCGTGATCGAGGCCGAATCCAGCGGAGAAACTCCAGGTTTCGAGTATTCGCTGCAGCTGGATGGCGAGACACGCTGGTACGAAGCTCGTGTCGTTTCCTGCTGCCGCGACCGAAAAGCCGTCCTGACAGTTGTTCGCGACATCACCGACCGCTGGGATGCGGAAGAGGCTGAAGCTCGCCAGTTTGCGCTACTCAAGGCGATCTCGGATAATTCAGCCGAACTGATCTTCGTCAAGGACACCGAACGCCGCCTGCTTTTCATGAATCACGCGGCTGCCGCCACAACCGGAATTCCTGCAGACGAAGTCATTGGCACAACCGCCGACGAACGTTTGCCCGCCGACGCGTCCCGGAGAATTCAGGACACGGACCGGAGAGTACTGAGCCACGGACACGCGGTGAAGTACGAAGAGACTCTGCCGGGACCGTCGGGAGACCGGATCTATCTGACATCGAAGACTCCCTGGCGAAGCCGCTCGGGCGAGATCCTTGGGCTGATCGGAATTTCCCAGGACATCACCGAGCTGAAGAACACTCATTCTGAGCTGGACCAAAGCCGCCGGTTTGTCGAATCAATCGCCGAAGCATCGCCGCATGTCATCTCGGTGTTCGACGTACTCAGCCATAAGGTCGTCTGGGCGAATCGTCAGTTTGAAGATGTACTCCAGCTTGCCCCGGCAGACATCACCAATCTCGGTGAAGACCTGCTGCCCTCGCTGATTCATCCGGACGACCTTCCGGCTGTTTACGAGACGCTCAGTCGCCTGGAAACGTCACCTGATGGTGACGTCATCGAGCAGCAGTGCCGCATCCGGACTGGCTCGGGCGAATGGCGATGGTGCCTGCATCGGACGACCGTCTTCAAACGGACGGATGACGGTCAGCTACAACAGATCATCAGCACGACCCAGGACGTAACGGACCGAGTCGAAGCTCAGCTCGCGCTGCAGGAAAGTGAAGCACGACTCCGAGCGATCATCGAGCAGGAACCCTAGTGCGTCAAACTGGTTGCCCGTGACGGCACGTTGCTCGAGATGAATTCGGCCGGGTTGAGTTTTACCGGTGCCGAATCGCTCGAAGATGTTGTCGGGCGTTGCGTGTTTGACCTGATCGCGCCTGAATTTCGCGAGAAGTTTCGTGAGTTCCATGAAAAGGTCTGCGGCGGCGAGGCCGGAACGCTCGAGATGGAAATCATCGGGCTCAAGGGTGTTCGGCGGCGAATGGAAACCCACGCTGTGCCTCTGAAATACGGGCCCGAAGGAGAGGTTGGCCAGCTTGCAGTCACGCGGGACGTTACCGATGTCCGTAGAGCGGAAGAACTGATTGCCGCGCATCAGGCTCAGTTGCTGCATGTGTCGCGGCTTTCCTCACTCGGCCAGATGGCCGCCGCCATTTCCCACGAGATCACTCAGCCGCTGTCCGCGATCTCCAATTACGCGGCGGCCTGCCGATTGCTGCTAAAACGAGAGCAGCCAGACCTCGACACGTTCTCGCGACATATCGAAACCATCGCCGCCCAGACGCACCGGGCTGGCGAAACACTCGACCGAATTCGCACGTTCATTCGAGGCGGAAATTCTCCCAAGCAGTCGTGCGACATCGCCGATGTAATCACAGGCGCTCTCGACCTGATGAAAGCTGAACTGCGAAACCGGCAGGTGCGGGTCGAGTTCCGTTCTCCGGAAACGCTCCCTGCCGTCATGGCGGACCGAATTCAGATTCAGCAGGTCATCACCAATCTGGTCACCAACGCCTGCGACGCCATGCAGCGACTGCCTGAAAACGAACGTGCGATTGACATAATCTGCCAGCACGATACAGATCACATTGTGATCAACGTTGAAGACACTGGGCCTGGACTGAACGACCTTTCGCAGGAAACCCTGTTCGAGGCATTCAGCACTTCAAAGTCCGAGGGCATGGGCCTTGGTCTGGCAATCTGCCGGGACATTGTCACTGCTCACGGAGGGACAATCGTCGCCGCGAACGCACCGACCCGCGGCGCCGTGTTTCAGTTCACCCTGCCCGTGTCAAAAGAGGCCTGACATGAACAGCACCGCTCTGACCGCCTATCTGATCGACGACGACCGCGCCGTTCTGCATTCGGTTTCCGAACTGCTGGACGCCGCCGGCATTCCGACACTGGCCTTCATCTCTGCCGAGCAGTTTCTGCATCAGCTGACACCGGCGACTGCGGGCTGCATTATCACAGACCTCCGGATGCAGGGAATGAGTGGAGCGGATCTGCTGCGTGTCCTGCGGGATGCTGGCTGCAAACTGCCGGTGATTGTAGTCAGTGGCCACGCTGATGTTCCGGTCACTGTCGACGTTATGGAGCACGGAGCAATCACACTGCTGCAGAAACCGTACAAGGCCGACGAACTGCTTGAGGCTGTCGAGCGAGCCCTCGATATCTATCGCAACGATCACCAGCGAACTGAACAGCTCGATGACATTCGTCGCCGACTCGACTCACTGCAGCCGGACGAGTACGGCGTGATGAAGCTGATGATCCACGGCAAGCCCAATAAAGCGATCGCGTCTGAACTGGAAATCAGCATGAGGACGGTCGATCGCCGCCGAAGTGCTGTTCTCGAAAAAATGGGCGTCGCTTCAGCACCAGAAGTTGCCAGACTCGTTGCTCTGCTTGAAGCTGCGGAAATCCCAGCCTGACGGACGCGGCAACCAACGCGACGAAACCTGCGACACTCGGCATAATCCCGTGACCACTTTCTGAGGTCTCCGGAGAATCCCGATGAAGCTGTTGTTGAGCGTCGTCAGCACGCTGGCCGTTGCTGTTTGTACGAATTCCCTGTTCGCCGCAGATCAGGCCAGCGGTCCACAGTCCGAAAACATCGCGGCGAGAAGCCCGTTCTCAAATTGCCGCATCCGGTTTGAACGCGAGAAACGCGGACACGTTGCCTTTATCGGTGGCTCGATCACCGAGATGAACGGCTATCGGCCCATGGTCTGCGAGTCTTTGCGAGAACGATTTCCGCAGACCGAGTTCACGTTTACCGATGCCGGAATCTCGTCGACGTGCTCAACGACGGGAGCGTTCCGTCTGGCGAGCGACGTGCTGAGCCAGGGACCGGTCGACCTCTTCTTCGTCGAATTTGCTGTCAACGATGACCAGGACGCCATGCACAGTCGGCGAGAGTGCATTCGCGGCCTGGAAGGCATCATCCGGCACTGCCGGCAATACAACCCGAACATGGACATCGTCGTCACGTACTTCGTGAATCCCTCGATGCTCGAAACACTGCAGAACGACAAGCAGCCATTGTCGATCGCAGCGCACGCGGACGTCGCCGAATACTACGACGTCTCAACGATCCACCTCGCCCGTGAAGTCGCTCAGCGAATTACTGCCGGCTCACTGAACTGGGACGTCTATGGCGGCACGCATCCGAAGCCGGCTGGCAACCGCGTCTGTGCCGACATGATCGAATCGATGCTCTCAACCGCCTGGAGCAAGCCGCTGCCAGCCGACGCAAAGCTTCAGCCGCGACCCTCACCTGAAAAGCTGCTCGACGAGAACAGTTACTCGTCCGGTCACTTCGTCAATCCGTCTCAGGCGGAAGTAATCAGCGGCTGGTCGCTCGGCATTCCCGACTGGCAGCAGCTTCCCGGCGGAAAACGAGCCCGCTTCAACGAACTGCCGATGCTCCACGCCACGAAACCAGGCTCGGAGACGACACTGAAGTTCACCGGGCGAGCAATCGGTGCGTACGTCGTCGCCGGCCCGGACGCGGGCATCGTCGAGGCGAGCATCGACGGCGGAGCATTTACAAAGCACGATCTGTTTCACCGCTTCAGCAAGGGGCTGCATTACCCGCGGACGGTGATGTTCAACGCGGACCTGCCGCCGGGCGAACACACACTGCGGCTCCGCATCAGCAGCGAGCACAATCCGGAATCATCTGGTACCGCAGCCAGAATTATTCAGTTCTGTGCGAACTGAGCGGAATCGTCGACACGCCAGTTAATCGCCGGCTCAATCCGGCGGTCATTTCCGCAGGTCAGACAGGTCGGTTGTCTGGCTTTCTGCCCGCACTAAACTGCCCGCTCCAAATGCCTCATTTCGCACGAAAGACCCTGCTGAGATGTCCTCTTCGGAAAAACTGCTGATCAACATCGGGCACAGCCCGGACCCTGACGACGCGTTCATGTTTCACGCGCTGGCGAACGACAAGATCGAAACTGGCCGCTACGAATTCACGCACACGCTGCAGGACATCGAGACGCTGAATCATCGAGCCCTGAAAGGGGAACTCGAACTGACCGCTGTCAGCCTGCACGGTTACGCGTACATGACCGACAAGTACGCCATCTGCTCGTGCGGCGCCAGCATGGGCGACAATTACGGGCCGATGGTTGTCGCCCGGAAGCCGTGCTCGATTGAGGACCTCAAGGGCAAGAAGATCGCTGTTCCCGGCGAGCTGACCTCGGCGTTCCTGGCTCTCAAGCTGCTGCTAGGCGACACGTTCACACACGAAGTTCACGACTTCGATCAGATTCTCAACGTCGTCGCCGCTGGCGATGCGGACGCCGGGCTGATCATCCACGAAGGCCAGCTCACATACGAAAATCAGGGGCTGAACCTGATCGTCGATCTGGGCAAGTGGTGGTACGAAGAAACCGACGGCCTGCCTCTGCCGCTGGGAGCCAACGCGATCCGCAAAGATCTGGGCCGCGAAGTGATGGAAGAGGTCACCGCGATTCTCAAGCAGAGCATCCAGTACGGACTCGATCACCGCGAGGACGCCCTGACGCACGCTTTGCAGTACGGACGCGATCTCGACCGAGCGAAGGCAGACGAGTTCGTCGGCATGT
>JAPOLP010001156.1 GCA_029977045.1 Planctomycetota bacterium | reverse complement strand
GGGCGGAATGAGCCGTGACGAGTGCGATTCCGTCGCTCGCTTCCTGCACGAGTTCGACTGGCAGACGCTCGGCACGGTCGACCTGATGAACTGGTTGTACTCGGCCCTGGCGATTCAGGTTTTCGGCGGAACGGACCTGCTCTCCGATGCTCCGCCGGACTGGGCTGACCGAATTGCCGCGAAGCTCGAATCGGTACGAACAAAAGACGGCGGCTACGCCAAGTCGACCGAAGGTGCCGCGGGCAGCACCTATCACTCGTTTCTGGTCACGCTGACCTACGAACTGTTGGGCCAGACGCCGCCTCGGCAGAATGCGCTCATCCAGTTTCTCTACGACCGGCAGCGTGATGATGGTGGCTTTGTCGAGATCGCTCCGATGCGCAACAGCGGGACGAATCCGACGGCGGCGGCGGTTGGGCTGATGTCAGTGGTTGGCGGCTTCGACGACGAACTGCGAGCCGACGTACGCGACTTTCTCCGCGAAACCTGGAGTTCCGAGGGGGGCTTTCAAGCGAACAAGCGGATCGCTTTTGCGGACGGCCTCTCGACGTTTACCGGACTGCTGACGGCTCAGGATCTGAGTATCGCGGACCTGGTCAGCGAGCCGGCGATCGAACGGTTTCTGACCGAGTGGCTTGAGTTTCCAACCGGCGGTTTTCGCGGAGCAAGCTGGGATACTCAGGCGGACGTCGAGTACACGTTTTACGGTCTTGGAACACTGGCCCTGATCTGGTCGGCACAGGCCGCTCGCGAGACAGCCAGTGAAGCGGCCAGCGAATCGCAGCCCGAAGGAGCGTGATCATGGCGATGCTCCCGCTGCGGCTGCCGACGATTCAGAACTGGAGCTGTCACAACTGCTCGGGCTGCTGCCATCAGCATCTGATCGAGATCACCGACGAAGAACGCCATCGGATTCTCGACCAGAACTGGAAACCCGCCGACGGAATTCCCGCCGGACAGCCGGTTGTCGTGTCACATCGCGGATCGCTGTTTCGCAAGAGTTACCGGCTGGCGCATCAGAACAACGGAGCGTGTGTTTTTCTGCGCGACGATGGCCTGTGCCGGATTCATGCGAAGTTCGGCGAGCCCGCGAAGCCGCTCGCCTGCCGCATTTACCCGTACGCGTTTCATCCTGCAGGAGGCCGCGTCACCGTCAGCCTGCGGTTCAGTTGCCCGTCGGTCGTCGCCAACAAAGGCAAGTCGGTTGTTGAGAACCGCGACGAACTGAAGGCGATGCAGAAGCTTGTCGTCCCGGAAGGTGTTGAGCAGCTCCCGCCGCCGAACGTCAGCCGACGCGAGAAGGTCGACTGGAAAGACTTCATGCGCTTCGTCGATTGCCTCGACGAAGTGATGTCCGACGACGAAGAGCCGTTCATTGACCGGCTGTTTCAGTGCCTGCAGATCGTCGAACTGATCGAGCAGTCGCGGTTCCATCTCGTCGGAGGCTCGCGGCTGTCCGAGTTTCTGAACGTGATTTCCGAAGCGACGTCGGAGGGCGACCTGCCTGATCCCGAGAAGCCGAATCACGCCGCGATGATTCAGTTCCGTCTGCTGGTCGCGTACTACGCTCGGAAGGACACGGTTTCGGATCTCGATGCTGGGATCGCCGGTCGCTGGCGACTGCTGCGGGCAGCGACTCGGTTCGCGTCTGGCCGAGGCAATGCGACGCCGCTGCAGGACTGCTTTCGCGAAGTGCCCTTCGAGACGATCGAGCGGGCGTTCGGCGAGCTGCCCGACGGAGCGGATGAGATTCTAACTCGGTATCTGCGAGTCAAACTGCAGGGACTGCACTTCTGCGGAGCCGCTTATTACGACGTGCCGTTCTGCGAAGGCTTCCAGAGTCTGACGCTGATCATCCCGTCGATCTTCTGGCTCGCCCGCTGGCTGGCCGCGAGTGATGGCCGCTCGAAGCTGGT
>JAPOLP010000872.1 GCA_029977045.1 Planctomycetota bacterium | reverse complement strand
TAACGAGCCAGCCGGCGAGCCCGACTAATGATGAAGTCGCGCTCATCATCGGTCAGCTGTGAGAACTGGCCACCGCGCTGAACTTCATCGCGGTGCTTCTCGGCGAAGCGGTCGACCGTCGATTTCAGAAAACCGATTCGCGTCCGGCGTCCGGCGCGAAACTGCCGGCTGATCAGGCCGCGGTCCCGCCAGCGAGTGACAGTCTTAGTGGAAACGTTGAATCGCTGGCTGACGTCCTCGACGGAGAGGACCGGCTCCGGAGCCTGGTCGACGGTCTGATTCGCGCTTCCGGAGAGGTCTTCGGCGAAGCAACGCAGGTCGTGCAGCAGAACCTGGCCGACGATCTTCAGGTTCGGATACATCTCCGGTCGGAACGTCGTGATCTGCTCGACCAGTGCGGGGTACGGATACGAGACCTGCGGCGACAGTGTCGTGATCAGTAGCTCGACCCGACTGACCTGCTCGAGTCGCACGGAGACCGGCGCGAACCGCAACTGCTGCTCGGCAAGCTGCCGGATTGCGGGATGTCGGTAACGCTGAGTCGGCGTCGCGGGCAACGGTGACGACCTCGGTGAGCGGAGATTGCAACAAGTGCCACGTCGAAGTATTTCAGTCCAGGCAGACGCATTGATGAACGGGCACCCGCAGCACAGTGTGACCTCAGCGCCGGGGAAAGTCAGCAGTCAGTGACTGGCTGTTTGACACTGGCTGCCTGATGCCGCAGTTCAAGGAAAAAAATCCGGAGCGGCGATTGCCACTCCGGATTCATCAGGTCACTTGCCCAAGGAGAGGCGATGTTGCGGATGCCTCGAACTGAAACAGAGTGATTCAGCGGGTGCCTTATTCGGAGTCACCCGTGCTTGGATCGTTCTTACCGCAGACGTCGACGTACTCGATGATCTTGCAATCGCATTCGTCAGCGTCATCGTTGAAGCCGAAGCCCTTGCAGTCAGCGTGGACGCCGTAGTTCTTGGCTTTGCGGAAGCCCGTGACATGGTACGACTGGCTGACGGCGCCGATGGCGTGCGAAACGTCGTTGAGTTCGTTGACCAGAGCGTCGCGGACAGCAGCCCAGCCGACAGCGGCCATACAGAACATGAGCGTGATGATCAGCATCAGCTCGGCGGAAACAATGAAACCGTATTCGTCATTAAAGAGCTTGCGCATCATGGTGTGAGATCCTTACGCGTGTGTGAGAAATCTGAGTTTTCAGCTTCGCGGGACGAGACGTCTCGCAGGTCCGTAGCCGTCGAACCTTTGGGGTGGGTCACGCGATCGCCGTCTGTCGACGTACGACTTTCACGATCTCCAGAATCAGCGAACCGGTGCCACCGGTCCGGCTGAGGTTGCTCTGTTTGAGTGCCAGAGCTGTTCTGCTTGAGAGGCAGAACGTTTCACCCTGCAGGAGTGAGTTGTTTCGAGCGTTGCAACTGAGGCGTCGCCGACCGAAGTCGCGCCGTTCCGGCAGTGTTCCGCTGCGTCGAAGGCCTTGCGGCCTGGTGTACTCGCGGGCCGCCGCACGTGGCGGCGGCCCAGGGACTCCGAAGCTACGACTCCCGGTGCCCCCCGGGGTTGATCGAAGGCTCTCTCACCTTCCCTCGATCAGCCGTTACTTCGTCGTGTCGATGTTTCGTATGAGTTCGGACCCTGTCAGGGTCGAGTGGTTTGTTGCGAACGGTCAACGCAATACGCAGCGGGTGTGCCAGAGCGGCAACGTTCTGGGCGTTGCGTCCGGTCAACAGACGGTCGGACAACGCATCACGACGACGTAAGTCCCGCAACGATCACGGCTTGGCTGTGTTGCGTGGCAGCTTCGCAAATGTTGACCGTCGGCAACGTTTCGCGACTCACGATCCGCCGTGTGTTCGCACGGCTTTGCGCTCTGTTTGCGATTGCTGTAAACCAGGCAGGCCAAACGAGGCATGCCTTGCGTTGGGATGTCAATCTGGAGGCGACGCGAACGATTCGTGTTCAGCAGCTTTGACAGTTTGTGTGGAAATCAGGGCGGAGTCAGGCCGAACCGTCTGGCCGGACCACAATGGTTGTCTCGCTTCATGAAGGGTGAGCGACGTTCAACTTCGCGCGATGCCGGTGAAAAAGCAGCTTCGCCCCGTGGGCACTACAATCCAGCGGACGTGACCGAGGATGTTGCCAGGCTCGGCGGTCGGAACCGATGCGACAGGGAGTTTTCAGGATGAGAGAGAAGCGATTCGTCGTCGGCGTTCTGTTCGGGACGCTCGCGTTTCAGTCGATGGCCAGTCTGGCGGGCGCTCAGTCCGCCGTTGACGCTGACTGGATGAAGTGGGCCGTGCCGCGGCTGAAGTCGGTCTACGAGCTGGGGGAGTTCCGCCCCAAAGCTTTCGGCGGCGAATGGTTGCCCGACAGCTCGGGATACACACTCCGCGAGAAGGATGCTGACACCGACAAAGAGATCGTCGTGCGTTACGACGCGGCGTCGGGTGAGCGTACGACCGTCGCTGGTGCGGATCAGAAGCGGCCAGACCCCGACGGTCGCGTGTCTCCGGACGGCAGCCAGGAGATCGAGTTCAGCGACCGAAACCTGTTTGTTCGCGATCTGGCAACGGGCGAGTTGCTGCAGATCACGAAGCGGCCCGCCGACCGTGATATCTGGTATCGGGATCCATCATGGAGTCCCGACGGAAAACACATTGTCTTCATCGAATCCGACGAAACCGAGATTCGGCAACGAGCGGTGCTGATCCCGTCCGATCCGTCTTATCCGGGAGTGCGACATCACCGGTTCGCTCGCGTTGGCGAGAAGATCGCAGCGCTTCGTGTCGGCGTGATTGATGTCGAGAAGCAAGCGACGAAATGGCTGGACATCGATCAGCCTGACGAAGGCTTCTATCTCGGCCAGGTCGGTTGGGCAGCGAGTTCTTTGGAAGTCCTCGTCGAAAAACTCAGCCGCTTCCGTGACACGCGCGAGTTCATCCTGGCGAACATCGAGACGGGAGACATCCGCAGTATCTACAAGGAAACCAACGAAGCCTGGGCGGTTGGGAGTCAGGGAAAGAATTTGGGGCTGACGTGGATTCGCGACAGCCAGGCTTTCATCGTCGTGACGGAAAAGGACGGTTGGCGGCACGCGTACCGGTACTCGCGGGACGGCAAAGACGAGCAACTGCTGACACCCGGCGATTACGACGTGATCGACCGCGCTGTCGTGGATGAAGACCGAGGCTGGTACTATTTCTATGCGTCGCCGGACG
>JAPOLP010000056.1 GCA_029977045.1 Planctomycetota bacterium | reverse complement strand
GGGGCTGCTGTTGATCTGCCAGCCGGGGTATCGGCGAGTCAGCCGGTTTGACGTGCAGACAAAGAAGCTGCAGGTACTGACTGAGGGCTACGGCGGGAAGCCCTATAACCAGCCAAACGACATCACTGTCGACTCAAAGGGCCGCATTTACTTTTCCGATCCGAAGTACGGTCCGCGTGAGGGACTCGAACTGCGTGACGCGGTTGGTCGCGAGATCGAGGGTGTTTACCGGATCGATCTCGACGGCAAAGTCACGCGGATCATCACTCACGAAGTTGACCGACCCAACGGAGTAGTCGTCACTCCCGACGATCGCTACCTGTTCGTCGCCGACAACAATAACAACAACGTTGGAGCCGCTCGGAAGCTGTGGCGGTTAGATCTGCGGGCGGACGGCAGCGTTGATCTGAAGTCGCAAAAGCTGCTTTACGACTGGAAGAACGGTCGCGGCCCCGATGGCATGGTGCTCGACCAGAAAGGCCGATTGTACGTGGCTGGCGGCCTCAACAAGCCGAATCTGCCACACGAGACCGCCGACAAATTCAAAGGCGGCGTCTACGTCTTCTCGCCGGAAGGCGAACGCCTGGCCTTCGCTCCCGTGACGCGAGACGAAGTCACCAACTGCACGTTCGGCGGCCCTGATCTGAAAACGCTCTACATCACCGCCGGCGGCACTCTCTGGAGCGTCCGCACAACAACTGCCGGCCAGATGCCCTGGCCACGCCCAGCGAACTGATCAACGAGGCCGCCGAATACAGATTCAACGCGTGACGCTCAAAGCTTCTCGACGAGATCAGTACATCGAGACCATCAGGTCAATCCCCGGCTGCATCGTATCGCGCCATTGCTGTTCGAGTTCCAGAGTGTATTCCGGGTCGTGCTGCTTGACGGACTCGCACAGGGAGTTCAGCCACAGGTCGTAAAGTTCCGGGCGGATGTTGCGGTCGCGGCTGCTGTGGACCTCACCAAGTTTCTCGATGGCTTCGCGGGTTTGCGGTTCGCCCAGGCCCAGGCGGATCATCATCAGGACGGAGACGCGTACGACCTGCTTCTGCTTCCGGAAGTCGGTGTCCTTGAAGAGCGGCGGGATCTCAGGCGATTTGACGAGGAACAGGTCGTAGAAGGTGTCGAAGAATGTGTCGTCCTTCAGGCAGCGATCGTAGCTTTCATGCACGGCCTCGTAATCAACGCTCATCGTCAGTTCTCCAAAGGTTGTTTGTCTGTGGGTGCGGACTCTCCGCACACTTTGACGGGCACTGCGAGAAGTGTGCCGGTGGGCAGGCAGAGTTTCGGCGCAACGGGCCGAAAACGGCAAATGCTTTTGCCTGATGGTTTGGAGTCAGACTCGTTTCGCGTCCGAGAGCCACCGCACGGACACAAATCGGGACTCAGGCAGCCGCTAATTCCCGCCGGTGTGGAAGAAGATGTCCAGGTAGATGACGAAGAGCATCAGGCCGAGGACGAAGGCCATGCCACAGTATGTGGCGGCGGCGAGGACCCGTTCGCTGGGGCGTTTCCGCGTGACCGCTTCCCAGATCAGGAAGACCATGTGGCCGCCGTCGAGCACCGGAATCGGCAGGAAGTTCAGGACGGCCAGGTTGATGCTCAGGAAACCCAGAAACATCAGCAGGCGTTCGATGCCCTGCTGCGAAACCGCGTACGCGACCTTCGCGATTCCCACCGGGCCCTGCAGATTCATCGCTGACAGGTCACCGGTGATGAGATTGCGGATCGTCAGGTAGATGTCGATCGCGTTGTTGCGGGTTTCAGCGACGGCCATCGTCAGTGCTTCCGGCAGGGCGTCAGCTTCGACCTGAATGGACTCCAGCTTCGAAAGGAATCCTCGCCTGGGCAGGGCATAGCCGTCCGGATCAGCTACGGGCTTCAACTCGACGGACTTCGCTTCTTCGCTCTGAAAGTTCAGCACTACAGTTACGTCAGGCATGTCCTGGAAGGCCCACAGAGCGAAGGCCATGTTCCGCTGCTTGGGGTCATCCAGTTTGATCGTGAATGACTTGTCACTTCCTGCGAGCTGATGCCAGACCTTGTTGTCGGTCTTCAGTTCGATGGATTTCAAACTCGACTTCTCAGAGACACCGGCCTTTGCCGCCGGACTTCCTTCGACGACCTTCACGATCGCGGACGTGAGGTGATACGCGACGCCGATTCCCGGAATCGACAGCGGAGCGTCGGGGCTTTCGGGGGTGTCGATCCAGGCCGGCGCGTCGGTTGGTGTCACGACGATGTCGACTTCCGCCGGTTCGGGGGAATCCTTGCTGATTCGCACCACCGTGACGGTGACTTCTTCGCCTGCGAGGCTCTCAAACAGTTCGGCCAGGTGCAGCGGGTTGATGTCCCGTCCGACTCCCTGGCTGTTGACCTTGATGATCTTGTCGCCGACCTGCAGGCCGGCCTTCTCACCGACCGAACCCTTCTGCAGCGCCGTGATCTGTTCGATGTCCATCCAGATCCCGACATCGCTGAAGCTCCAGGGATCGAGACTCACCGACTGTTCGCTGTCGCCACGCCGCAGCGTCAGTTCGACAGCTTCTGTGCGGTGCTTCGACAGCTGGGTCTGCATTTCCGCGTACGAACTGACCGCCTGTCCGTTGACGGCGATGATCCTGTCATCGCTCTTAAACCTGCCGTCAGCTGGTGAGCCTGGAATGACAGCCGGATCGTTGTTCTTGACGTCGATCGGCCTCACCTCGACGGCCGACGCCGGGCCAATGCCGATCATGCGGCGCAGTTTGTCACGGTTGGGTTCCAGCCGGATGTCGAATGTCGACTTGTCCGGTCGCACGCCTTCGATGTGCAACTCGCCGCGTGACAGCGTTGTGAATCTCAGAATGTCGCGGAACGAGCGGACGTCGTGGCCGTTGATTCGCGTGATCATGTCGCCGGTTTCAATGCCTTCCTGCCAGCCGGGCTTACCGACGACGACGTGACCGACGGTCGGCGGTGATGCCTCGACACCCCCGCGGAAAGCAAAGGCGAAGAACAGGATGCCGGTCCCGATGTTCATAATGACGCCGGCCGAGATGATGGCCATGCGCTGGCCGACGGACTTCGCGGAGTACGAACGCGGGTCCTCGGCGATCTCCTCACTGCTGAGCTGGCTGGGATCCATGTCGTCCTGGCCGAGCATCTTGACGTAGCCGCCGAACGGGATCAGCGAGAGGGCGTATTCGGTATCGCCACGTTTGAAGCTCCACAGAATCGGACCGAAGCCGATGCTGAAACGTTCGACGAAGACGCCGCACCATTTGGCGACGGCGAAGTGTCCGAGTTCGTGGAAGAAGATGACGAGCCCGAGGCCCAAGGCTGCAAACAGAATGTGCAACGCCTGAGTAGCGAGGGCGGTAACGTCGAACGCCAGCAGCCCAAATCCGGGAAGGTTCCCGATTAACGTGTCCACTTTATGGTCTCCCTGCGAGCCCACGCGTCCAGCTGCAGCAGCTCGGACAGCGACGGGGCCGGGTCAAAATTGTGAGCGTCGAGCATGGCTCGACAGATTCGCGGAATGTCGGTGAATCGAACTTCGCCGGCAAGGAACCGGTCAACAGCAGCTTCTTTCGAGGCATTGAGAACCGCCCCGCAGGTGCCGCCTCGGCGAGCGACCTCGAAGCCCAGATCGAGTGCCGGAAACGCATCGCGATCCGGCGGTTCAAAATGGAGCGACCAGGCCGCCGACCAGTCCATCTTCGGGCTCGGACAATCCCGCCGCTCCGGATACGTCAACGCGTACTGAATCGGCAGTTTCATATCCGGCGGCGAAAGCTGGGCAACGCACGAGCCATCGACGAATTCGACGAGCGAGTGTATGACCGATTGCGGATGCACGACGACCTCAATCTGGTCGGCTTCCAGCCCGAACAGCCATTTTGCCTCGATCACTTCGAGAGCTTTATTCATCAGCGTCGCCGAATCGATTGTGATCCGCTCGCCCATATCCCAGGTCGGGTGCTTTCGAGCGTCGTCGGGAGTGACTGCGTCGAGCTGCTCACGCGACCAGCCACGAAACGGCCCGCCGCTGGCCGTCAGAATCACTCGGCGAACGTCTTCTCGCCGACCTGCGGCCAGGCACTGGAAGATCGCTGAGTGCTCGCTGTCGACCGGCAGCAGTTCGGCTCCGGTTTCGGCAGCTCGGGCGACGATCAGCGGGCCGGCGACGATCATCGTTTCCTTGTTGGCCAGTGCGACTCGTTTGCCGGTGTCGACAGCCGCCCAGGAACTTCTGAGCCCTGCTGCTCCGACGATTGCGGCAACGATGGTGTCGACGGCGTCGGAAGCAGCCAGTTCGACTAACGCGTCTGCTCCAAACTGCACGCTGCAGCCCGTCGCGAAGGCGGACTGGTCGAGTGAGTCGGCCAGCGATTCGTCCGAAACGACGGCGGTTGGGACATCAAACTGACGCGTCTGGTCGGCGAGCTGCTGCCAGCGGCAGTGAGCGGTGACGGCGACGAGCTGCATCGAGTCGCGCTGTCCGGCAAGCACTTCGAGGGTGCTGGTGCCGATCGAGCCTGTCGATCCAAGGACAGCGATCCGGTTCATTCCGTCAAACCTGAGCGTTGAGTTGCGTTGCTGTCGAATTCGGGGCGTCGTTCAGGAGGCTGTTCCGTTGGACGACGCGGGTGGCCGGGGTTGGAGCGAGGAACGAGCGAAACCCCGGAGTCTGGAACCAGTAGTCAGAAACGCCGAGGCTTTCTTCGCAGGCTCAGTCCGGCCCCGCCCACCCGATACAAAGGCCCCTGTTTGCTGAACGGGGCGAGGATTCTAGGATTCCCCGCAGAGAGCAACAAGCAGTGGTTTTCTCAGGGATGCTGTCGTGAATCAGGATGAAAATGAGCCCGCTCTGCCAGCGGAATACGAGGCAGAGCTTTTGCCTGTCGGTGGAGAGTGTCCTGGCGACGAGCCTGAGGTGACGGCGCGAGCCGCAGGAACTCGTCGGCAAATCCGGCTGTCGGCTCGCCGGCTGTATCCAATGGCAGCCTTCCTGTTTATCGCGACGTGCCTGAGTACCTGGGCAGTTCAGCAGTCCGTGGCCTATTCGGTCGCCGTGATGTCGATTCTGCTGGCTCACGAACTGGGGCACTTTCTGCAGGCTCTGCGTTACCGGGTCCCCGCCTCGCCACCGCTGTTCATCCCAATGCCAACACTCTTCGGAACGATGGGCGCGGTCATCCTGCAGGGGGCCGGATTCGCCAACCGGAAAGCCCTGTTCGACATCGCGATCAGCGGCCCTCTTGCCGGACTGGTTGTGGCATTGCCGGTGACCTGGATCGGAATCACTCAGTCGACAGTTGCCGCTCTGCCGGATGACGCATCGGTTACGATTTTCGGAGACCCACTCATTCTGCAGTGGATGGTCGAGCTTCATCACGGACCGCTGCCCGAGAATCACGAGGTCATTCTTAACCCGCTGCTTTTCGCGGGCTGGGTCGGCATCTTCGTTACTGCGTTGAACCTGCTGCCGGTCGGGCAACTCGACGGCGGCCACATCCTTTACACGCTGATCGGACGCCGGGCTCATTCAGTCGCAATCGCACTCGTCGCCGGAGCCGCAGGCTGGATGTTCGTGACGGGAAATCACAGCTATGTGCTGTTTCTGGTACTGATCTTTCTGTTCGGAGTCCGGCACCCGCCGAGCGCCGACGACTCTGTTCCTTTGGGGATCGGACGAACGATTCTGGGCTGGGTGACGCTCGCGTTTCTCTTAGTCGGTTTCACGCCGATACCTCTGGATGTGCATTCGCCCGCAGACAACGAGCCGCCACCGACCGTGCATTCGTCAGAGACAATTGCCGTGTAGCTTTGCGAGTCGACGGTCACGCTTTGCGTTCGCGGAGGCGGGCGCTGATGTCTTTGAGCTGCTTCTTTTCGGCGGCAGTCAGCGATGCCTCGCCGCCGGCGTGCAGCTTGTCCAGCAGTTCGTCGAGGCGGACTTCCATGTTGCGGTCTTCCTCAGCCTGACGCCGCTGCCGGTCTTCCTCACGCTGCGCCTTCCAGCGAGCCAGCAGGCCCGGTTGCGTCGGACGGGAATCGTCAACGGTGTCGTCGCCGAGCGAGCGTTCGAGACTCGTGTAACCCTGCGAAAAGTCGTAGCCCATGAACGACTCTTCGGTCTCTCCCTGAAACTGCAACTGGTAGGTCTCGTTCAGATTCAGCGAGATCACGACGGCAGCAATGGCCATCAGCCAGGTATTCTCGATCCACAGCCCGGCCAGAACCATCACCCACCCACAGATCAGACCAACTCGCAGGTAAACAGTCCGCGCGACGATGCTCTCCAGTCGCGACTGCAGCACAATGTGCAGCATGCGACCGCCATCGAGCGGATGGACAGGCATCAGATTGATGAGCAGCAGCAGCCAGTTCGCCGTGAACACGATCAGCAGCAGCGGCTGGATCAGAGTGCTGGCGGACGCCGTCGACAATTCCAGCGTCGGGAAGATGAAGGGGTTGAGGCAGTCCCTGATGGTCTGTTCGGATGACGACGTCACGACAGCCGGCAGCGTCAGAGCACACAGAGCAAGATTGACCAGCGGCCCGCCTGCGGTCGTGCGAAACCGTGAACTGAGATTCGGAGCCGGCATACAGAACGCCAGGCCGCCGAACGGGGTAATCAGGATTTCTTCAGCGTCGCCCCCGGTCATTCGTGCCGCGATGACATGGCCGAATTCGTGCAGCAGGACGCTGAGAAACAGGACGACGCCAAAGGTCAGGCCAACCTCGATACTCCCCAGACGTCCTGACGCGGCGAGGCAGAGCACCAGCAGCGGGAAAAAAACGCTGACACGAATATTCGTCGAGAACCAGCGTCCCAGCGGCAGCGACCAGTAAACGGCATTCCTGTCCGGATTCATTCCGTACTCCAGAGGGCTCTACCGATCGGATAAGCGGTGCGCGTCGTCGATTAACTGACCACGCTCAATCCATGAGCTGCCACGAAACAGGCCAGAGCCTGACAATACGCGTCGCGACGCTCTGAAACGAAAACCGCGACCACGAAAATGGAGTGTATCGAGGCGATTTCGGGAATCGCAAACCGGGAAATCAACTGCCACGAGGTGCTAACTGTCAGCAACAGCTGCGTAATCGCAACTTGCCGTCAGGTATTGGGTCAAAAGTGCACTGGTGATGTCACACCTGCCAATCCGGAATTCCTTCCGTCGACTTCCATCGCTTCCAGATCAGGCCACACGTCAGTTCTGTCTTCCGGGTTTTCATGCCGTGAGGATATCGGGGCTGCTGGATCTGCCTGGATTCACGCAGATAGCCGCAGATTTTCGGAACGAGTTCCGACGTCGAGGGGAATTCGCGGCGCTCTTCTCCCTCGGCAGTGTGGCCAGGTTTGCAAACGCGGAGGCGTGCCACGGCTTGAGAGAAAATGCGGGCAGCTTCGGTACCCCCCCGTGCGTGTCTGAGGTTGCGTGGAAACAGCACTTGCTCTGGCTGAGCGGAACCCCGCAGCCAGATTCACTCTCGTCCCCCGACGAATAGTCAGAAATTCGGTGAGCAATGATCACATTCGAGTGGCTCCGTCGTTTTCGAGTCTGCCGTTCCAAAGCGGTCTTCCAGAGTGTTTCTCCGAGTCGAGTGAAATCGACCCGTCGACGCACAGAAACCGCTCGCCATGGCGAGGTTCTGGAAACGCGAACCCTGCTGACAGTGCCGACGTTTGACGCACTGGCCGACCTGGCGATTCCCAGTGGCCAGACCTACCAGGTTGCTTTGAACGCGAACGATCCGGACGGCGGCGGCGTCTCGTTCTCAGCGTCGAGCAGCAACGGTTCGATCGAAACCTTCATTCCGGAAGGGAACCGTAGTCTGCGGTTCAACGTCGACACGTTCGGCAGCATCGAATTTGAACTGTTCGAGCAGCGGGCTCCGCAGGTCACCGAGCAACTGATCACGCTGGCCAGCAGCGGCTTTTACGACGTGTCGGATCTGTTTCTGATCACCGCGAACGGCCACATCAAGGGCGGCGATCCGAATGGAAACGGCGGATCGAACGGAATGCCTGGCCCGATCGACGACCAGTACCACACCGACCTGCAGCACAGTCAGGCCGGCATTCTGTCGCTCGAAAAGTCTGACACGATTAACAATCAGGCGGACTCGTACCCGGTCGGCGTGCAGGATGATACCAGCGACTCCGTCTTCAGCATCATGGGGTCGGCTCAGCACCAGCGGGACTTCAACCACCCGGTCGCCGGCTTCATGACGAGCGGCGAATCCGTTCGCAGCGCGATTGCGGCGGTGTCAGCAACGAACGGAGTTCCTGATTCGACAGTCACTGTGACGTCGGTTGAGGTCTTCACTGATCCAGACAGCGGCGTCCTGACGTTGCGGGCGCCGAACGGTTTTTCGGGAACGGTGACGATCACCGTCACGGCGACCGACGACCAGATGGAAACAACGCAGCAGTCGTTTGACGTGACATTCTCGTCGTCGACCTCGACTGCTCCTCCCTTTATCGACGCCATTGGTTCGATTCGCACACTGGAAGGCGTGCCGACTCAGTATCCGTTGTCCGGGCAGGAAATTGCCGGTGAAGTGCTCGGCTTCGCTGACCAGGACCAGCTTTCGGTCCTCGGGATTTCGATCGGCACGACGTGGGGCACTGCTGCTCCCAACGGCTTTTACCAGGTCGACCAGCCGGGAAGTCAGTTGCAGTTCACGCCGACGATGGGACAGATCGGCGACTTCTCTGTTGCGATCGCAGCCATTGGCGCGAGCGTTAATCCGGCACGTGTCGACTTTCAGATGGTTCCCATCGAAATCGTGTCCGCAGCGGCACCGCTGGCAGTCTCGACTGCCTATCATCCCGTTGGTTCTCAGGCGGACGACGGTCAGGCTGACACCATTCGCGTGGTCCGCGAAGGGACGCGACTGCAGGTGTTCGTCAACGACTATCTGACGGCACAAACGGAGTTCGTCGCGATCACATCGCTTTCGATCACGGGATCGGGCGATGACGACGCACTTGTGATTGACTACTCAGGCGGTGTTCCGTTGCCGTCTGGTGGCATCACCTTCGCCGCCGGATCCGACATCTCGACCGGTGACTCGCTGACTGTCAGCGGGACTGTGCCCGCGGCGACGACTGTCGATCGAACGCTGCTGAACAACACCGACGGAAGTATCGGCGTTGACGCCGCGATGATCGTCTACACGGGTGTCGAAACCGTTACTGAAAACTACTCCGCGCCGAATCTTGTCTTCACGTTCGGCGATGCCGATGACGTGATCACCGTTTCCGACGATGCGATGCCGGGTGACGGTCGGTCTCAGATTTCGTCGTCGGCTCTGACGCGAGTCATCACGTTCGACGATCCGACCGAGTCGCTGACGGTCAATACGGGCGATGGCGCGAACGTTTTCGCGAAGCCCGTCCTGGACAGCGGAGACTTTGCAGTCACGGTGAACGGCGGTGCCGGGCCGGACACGTTGAACGGTTCCGACCAGAGCGATGAACTCAATGGCGGCGGCGACGACGATCGGCTGGATGGCTTCAGTGGAAACGACACCATGTCTGGCGGAGACGGGAATGACTTCCTGCTTGGCCGAGGCGGAGATGACGTGCTGTTCGGAGGCGCTGGCGACGACGTTCTGCTCGGCTCGGCCGGCAAGGACGATCTCAGTGGTGACGCTGGAAACGACAACCTCAACGGAAGCGGCACGACCGGAGACACACTGCGTGGTGGCGACGGCGACGACACGCTTAACGGCGGAACCGGCAACGACATCGTTATTGAGACGGTCAGTGGCAACGTAACTGTGATCTACTCGGGTGATGAGAACACCGGTACGGGAACACTCGACGGTCGCGGCAACGACATGATCATCGGTATTGGCCGAATCAATCTGACAGGCTCGGCGGGGGCGGACCGGATTGATGCGTCGCAGTTCTAAGTGCCGGGATTGACGGAAGCCACTCTTTCTGGAGCCGGCGGAAAGGACACGCTGATCGGATCGCCGGGCAACGATCAGCTCACCGGAAACGGCGGTAATGATTATCTCGATGCCGGTCCCGGACGCGACCGTCTTTATGGTGGCTCTGGTAAGGACCGAGTGATCGGTGGCGACGGCGACGACAAGGTGTTCGGCAACGGCGGCTCGGGCGACTCGCTAACCGGAGGCAACGGTAACGACACGATCAAAGGCGGGGCTGGAACCGACCGTCTGATCGAAGCCGGTGATGTCGACTTTGTTCTCACGAACAGTCAGCTGACCGGGCTGGGCAATGACGAGGTCAGTCAAATCGAAGTCGCAGCACTGAGCGGCGGCCTGAGCGGCAACGTCATCGACACATCGGCGTTCACGAAGGGTCTTGCGATTCTGTTCGGTGGTGGTTGGAATGACAGTCTGGTGGGCGGCCCCGGCCATGACAGTCTGGTGGGCGGAGATGGCGATGACACGCTCGTCGGCAACAACGGAAACGACACACTGAATGGCGGCGACGGAAACGATTCGCTGCTTGGTGGAGCTGGAAACGACGGCCTGTCCGGATCAACCGGGACCGACTACCTGAGCGGCGGCGACGACAACGACATCGCATACGGAGGCTCGGGGGGGGACACGCTGATCGGAGGACTCGGTGACGACATCCTGATTGGTGGCGACGGCGCCGACAGTCTTGACGGCTCCGATGGGGCCGACACCCTTGCCGCCGGAAGTGGTGATGGAACCGCCGACGCGGGCGATACTATCACTGGCTCGATGGGTGAGATCGACGAAAACTTCATGCTCGACCCGCTGCCCGGCTGGGTTGAAGAGGTCTGATCGACGAGGGATGAGGTTGACCTACCCACCGGCATCCGCGGACAGCAGTAGCAGGACGTCTCCGTCTGCCAGTTCGGTGGAGTCCTGCCGGGTGAAGTCGCGACCGTTGAGGCTGAATAGCCAGTGTGAGCTGATTGTTCCATCGGGGAAGCAGGTCTGGGCCAACGCAGGGAATCGCTCGGTCAGATGGTTGATGACGTCGCACAGCGTTGCCGCATTCAGTTCGAATGCTTCGACTCCGGATCGCGACCTGGCCAGACCGAAAAACTCAACGCGAACGCGCGACACGCTGCTTCTCCGAAACGAATGACATTCTGTTGCAGACTGGGTTTCAGACTGCGGCCCGCTGCTTTGTTGTCGTGAATAGTGCGTCACCAGTTATCGACGATTGCTGGGCCGCACTGCCGTCCCAATAATCCTCGCTCCCTGTCACACACTCATTCACAAAACGGTCCGGCTGCAGCCTGACCTCTCGGGCGAACGATGGCATCTGAAGCGGAAACAGTCGAGAGCTTCGAGCAACTGGCGGCGTCGCGGCGGCAGTGGATCAGCGAAGTTCTGATGCCCTGGAGCCAGCAGGCGAGCCTGCGAGATCTGCGCGAGGCCGAGCACGACTGGCTGAACATCGCGGGCCGGGTTGATCCGGCCATGACGCTCTACTCGTGGGCCTGGAGCCGGTTTCCGGCACTGATCCATGAAGGAATGGTCGGACTGAACGAGACGCAGGAAGTCCGCGTCGAATTCCGCAGCGGCGAGACGGTCGTTGGCTACCCGGACGCCCGCGAAAGCAGCCGTGGGCAGCTCGTCCTGACGGCCGCCACCGCCGCCGGCTTCGATCAGCTCGGCCCGTTCTCCATCGACGACATCGCCGCCGTCGAACTGGTCTCGGAATCCGACCCAACGTCCGCCGGGCTGCTTCCTCGGATCCCGACAACGCTCTTGCCCGGCACGCCGGACGACGAGCGGGTCTGAATCGCCACAGAGATTCGTGTCGTGGCCGTTAATCGAAGCCGATTCGGACGGTTCAGCCTCAAGTAATTTCGCAGTTCACCTGCTGGAAGGCTTGAGGCATGAAGATTGTGATTCCGGGCGGCTCAGAACAGGTCGGTACGCTGCTGACCCGAACATTTCAGCGAGACGGGCACGAAGTCGTCATCCTCAGCAGACGACCGAAACATTCGACGTGTCGAGTCGTTGAGTGGGACGCCGAGCGCGTCGGCGACTGGGTGGCAGAGTTGGACGGTGCCGATGTCGTGTTCAATCTGGCCGGGCGAAGCGTCGACTGCCGCTACGGAAAGCGGAATCGTCGCTTGATCATGGAATCACGGGTTAACTCGACGAGAGTTGTTGGTCAGGGCATTTCCCGCTGCACCGTTCCGCCGCGAGTCTGGCTGCAGGCGAGTACGGCGACCATCTATTCGCATCGTTACGACGCTCCGAACGATGAAATGTCCGGCACTCTCGGCGGCAGCGAAGACGATGTGCCGGAGACCTGGAAATTCAGCATTGATGTCGCTAAGGCGTGGGAGCAGGCCGCCCTGGATGCGAGCGTCCCCGGCACGCGTCAGGTTCTCCTCCGGTCGGCGATGACGATGAGCCCGGACCGTGGAGGCGTCTTCGACGTTCTGCGCCGTCTGACACTGGCAGGCCTCGGTGGAACGATCGGCGACGGACGTCAGTATGTCTCGTGGATTCACGAGCAGGATTTCGTCAACGCCATCTACTGGTTGATCGATCGCGAGGAGTTCGACGGTGCTGTGAATCTGGCGTCGCCGAACCCCTTGCCGTACGCAGAGTTCATGCGGCATTTGCGAACTGCCTGCGGTGTGAGATTCGGATTGCCCGCACGAAGGTGGATGGTTGAAGTCGGCACGTTTCTGATGCGGACAGAGTCGGAACTGATTCTCAAAAGTCGCCGGGTCGTACCACGCAGGCTTCTCGACTCCGGGTTTCGATTTGAATTCCCCGACTGGGCCGATCCCGCAAGCGAGCTGTGCATCCGGAAGGGACCGGCTGACGCAATGCGGAATGGCGACTGACGGTGACAAGAAAACTCTCCTCAAGTAGGGTGCGTGCAACGCACCGGATTCGTTTGGTTTTTGTTATCTCGTGGTGCGTCAAGACGCACCCTACATTGCGGCACGGAGGCCGTTATGCGAGTTCTTGGAGTGATTCCCGGTCGGCTGCAATCGTCTCGTCTGCCTGGCAAATTGATTCTCGCTGAGACCGGCAAGCCGCTGATTCAGCACACCTGGGAGTCGGCGGCGCAGGCGGCTTCGCTGCAGGATGCCGAGACCGGCCAGCCGCGATTGCTCGTCGCGACCGACAGTCTGGAGATTGCTCACTGCGTGCGCGGCTTCGGCGGCGAGGTCGCGATGACTGGCGACCATCCCAGCGGGACGGATCGGATTGCCGAGGTCGTTCGCAAGGCGGCGCCCGATGCGGACATCATCGTCAACATTCAGGGTGACGAGCCGGACATCGATCCGGCGGCGATTGATCTCGTCGCGTCGCTGCTGATCGACAATCCCGAGACCGAGATGGCGACGCTGTGTGCACCGATCGACGACGTCGACGTGCTGCGTGACCCCGGCTGCGTGAAGGCGGTCTGTGCTGCGGACGGTCGAGCCCTCTATTTCAGCCGCTCGCCGGTGCCGTTCAGCCGCGATCGCTCGCCGGAGGAACTGATCGAAAACGGCGAATCTCCGTGGAAGCTGCACCTGGGAATTTACGCGTACCGGCGCGATTTTCTGCTCCGGCTGACGCAGTTGCCGCCGTCTCCGCTGGAACAGCTTGAAAAGCTGGAGCAACTGCGGGCGCTCGAGCTGGGAGCCACGATTCGGATTGCCGAAGTCGCTCACCGGTCGGTTGGAATCGACACGCCCGAAGATTATGCTCGGTTCGTCGCCAGCCG
>JAPOLP010000189.1 GCA_029977045.1 Planctomycetota bacterium | reverse complement strand
GTCGGTTACGGACGCTCGACGGTCCGCAAGGAGCAGCGCGACCGGCAGACGATTTATCACGCCGCACACGAAGAGCACGTCACGATGCGGCGCTTCGGACAGGAGATCAAAATCATCTCGCGGACGAAGACGGAAGAGACCGAAGACGGGCACCTGCTGCGCTACACGTTCGACATGGAGAACCCGCCGGCTCAGTCAACTCGCAGCGTCGGGACGATCGATGCCACTTCACTGAAGATCGAAACGACCATCGCCGGGCGAACCAGCGAGCGGGTGCTGAAGTGGAACGACAGTATTCGATCGCCGATGTACCAGGACCGGCTGCTGCGCGAGTCGCCGCTCAAGCCAGGCGACTCGCGATCGCTCCGCGTCTTCATGCCGGAAGTCGCCAACATCGCCGACATCCGACTGCAGGCTGATGATTACCGGGAAGTGAAGCTGCACGACGGATCGCTGAAAAAGCTGCTCAAGGTCCGCATGTCGCAGTCGATTCTGCCGGGCGTCGAAATGCGGGCTTACCTCAACGAGGAGGGCGAATCGGAACGCGTCGAGGCCGGCCTGCTCGACATGGTCACCTGGACGGTTCCGAAGGAAGTCGCGCTGCAGGAGATCGCCGGAGCGGAACTCGATGTCACGGTCAACACGCTGATCCAGGTGAAGAATCCGCCTGCCGACGTGCATCGCCAGAACTCGGCGGTCTACCGGATCAAAACGCCGGGACGTAACCCGTTCGAGTTCCTGCCGAAGAGTGACATCCAGAAAGTGACGAAGGTCAGCGACGATTCGGCTGACATCGCGCTGACGGCTCACCGCCCCGAACGCCAGACACGTTCGACAGAGAAACCAACCGAGGACTTTCTCTCCCCGACCGATTATCTGCAGGTCAACGATTCCCGCGTGCAGGATCACGCGCGGCGGGCGGCTGTCGGCAGCACCGATCCGGGGACCATCGCCATCCGCATGGAAGAGTATGTTCAGAAGAATCTGAAGAAGAAGAACTTCTCGACCGCTCTGGCATCGGCGGCCGAAGTCGCGAAGAACATGGAAGGCGACTGCACCGAACACGCCTGCCTGCTGGCTGCGATGCTGCGTGCGAAAAACATCCCGTCACGCGTCGCCGTCGGACTCGTCTATGCCGAACCGTACGCAGCCTTCGCCGGCCACATGTGGACCGAAGCCTGGCTCGGCGGCCAATGGGTACCGCTCGACGCCACGCTCGGCAAAGGCGGCATCGGCGTCGGACATATCAAGCTTGCTGACTCCGACCTCTCGAACGACGGCCCGGCACCTGTGCTCTCATTCCTGCCGCTGATGAACGTGCTGGAAGACGTTGAGCTTGAGTGCGTGAGTATCAGTCGGTGAGTGGTGAGGGCAGTTGGGAATTGGCAGTAGGCAGTGGTGAGCTGGCCTCTACTGCCCATTGCCTACTCACTACTGCCCCCTTCAACCGGATGCGGACTCGGCGGAACGTCACCTACCGCAGCCTTCTGTGCCAGCAGCAGCTCGAGTTCCTCGACGACCTGAGGGTCGAGGCCGTGTTCGCTGAAGTCGGCGTCGCGGTCGACGTGGCTCGGCGGAATCTGGGCGTGCGTGATCAGGTACAGCTCCCAGAGGCGGTGATTACGGACGTTCTCGCGAGCCGTCCGGGCTCCGTCTCGAGTGAATCGCCAGCCGGAATCGGAATCCATGCGGATAATCGCATCTCGTTCCGCGCGAACAATCAGGCTCTGCAGTCGCTGCCGCGACCAGCGACGTTTGGCGAGCAGTTCGTCGGTCTGAACCGCGACCGTCGACAGATTCTTTGACGACGGATCACCGCTTCCCGCGAGCCGTGATTCGACGATCTCAAACATCGCGCGGATCAGATCGTCACGCCCAATCCGGTGAGTATTCCGCCGCTGACGCAGCCACTTCCGCAGCAGGCCTCGCTCGGTGCCGAACAGCAGGCTGATCGCGAAACACAGACTGCCTGCGAGCACAATCGTCGGGCCGCCAGCGAGCTTCGGCACTGTCGCGCTGACGAAGCAGCCGGCAACGGCACTCAATCCGCCGATCACAACAGAGAGGACAGCCATCGGTCCCAGACGGTCCGTCCAGAAGCGGGCGGCTGACGGCGGCGTGATCAGCAGAGCGACCATCAGAATGCCGACGCTCTGCAGGCCAATCACCGTGACGGCAACGACCAGCCCTGTCAGGCACAGGTCGAGCAGCAACACCGGCCAGCCCTGAGCGGCTGCCGTCTGCTCATCGAAGCAGAGGATCGACAGCTCCTTGAACAGGAACAGCGTCACAAGCAGCGTGACGGCTGCCGCTGTCGCAATCAGACTCACGTCGCCTGCCGTCATCGTTGCCGCGGACCCGAGGATCATCGTCTGCAGTCCGGCCTGATTTCCCGACGGCAGTTCCTGCACAGTTTTGAAGAGTGCCGCTCCGAGGCCGAAGAAAACACCGAGAACTGTTGCCAGCGCGGCATCCGGACGAACCGGAGTGAATCGCCGCAGCAGGCTGACGGCAACGACAGCGAGTGTGCCTGACAACGCCGCTCCGGCCAGCAACCAGCCCAGCGATCGACCACTGCCCGGTGAGACAAGTTCTCCCGCCAGGAACGCAACGGCGACACCCGGCAGCGCCGCGTGAGAGACAACGTCACCAACCAGCGCCTGCCGCCTCAGCAAAGTAAAGGTCCCGACAAGCCCCGCCGTCACACCGAGCAACAGCGTTCCGAACAGAACCACTCGTGTGTTGTAGTCCTGCAGCGTGAGTACTCGCAGGATGTTCGCTGAATCAGACTCAGCGGCGAGAGTCGGGTCGGCACACATCGCGGCCAGTAAGGTGACGAGACTGCCAATGAGCACAAGCCGCCTGATTCGACGCCGTGCCGAACGACGATGCCGCATCGTGCGTCTTAAGAACGTTGACAGTCCCCATCCCACTTCACTCTCCCTCTGGGAGGGTCGCGGTCTCAGCCGCGGGGAGGGTTCTGCATCGGGATGCTCCCACATTCGATCAACCAGCGAGTCGCCCTCCCCGGCTGCTCGTGCCTCGCAGCCGACCCTCCCAGAGGGAGGGTGAAGTGGTGCGTCACTTTGCTGAGCTGTCGCTCCCGACTTACCAGCTCGACTTCGATGCCTGAGAGCCATCACTTCTCTCCCGACAGCGTCATCCGATGGCCGACCTGGTCGAGCAGTGCGAGCTTGCCGCCGTAGGTCGCGCGCAGGTTCTCCGGCGTGAAGACTTCCGATACCGGGCCGCTGGCGATCAGACGCAGGTTGAGCAGCAGAACCTCGTCGAAGTACTCGGGGACTGTTTGCAGGTCGTGATGGACGACCATCGCGGTGCGACCGCTGGAACGCAGATCGCGGAGCACGTCGACGATCGCTCGTTCGGTCGCCGCGTCGACTCCGGCGAACGGCTCATCCATCAGATAAAAGTCGGCATCCTGCGCGAGCGCTCGCGCGAGAAACACTCGCTGCTGCTGACCACCGGAGAGCTGGCTGATCTGCCGCCGCGCGAAGTCCTGCATTCCGACGCGGACCAGAGCCTTCATCGCCTGCTGACGCCACTTCTTTGTGACCGGACGAAACCAGCCGATCTTGCGGTACAGGCCCATCGTGACAACATCGAGTGCGTTGACCGGAAAGTCCCAGTCGACCGAACTTCGCTGCGGCACGTAACCGACTCGGCCACGCTGCTTCCGGTAGGGCTCACCGAAGAAGGTGGCCTCGCCCGAAATCTTCGGGACAAGATTCAGCACGGCTTTGATCAGCGTGCTTTTGCCGGCTCCGTTTGGGCCGACGATCGCGATCAGCTTGCCCGGCGGAGCGTTGTAGTCGACGCCCCACAGAACCGGCTTGCGGTGATAAGCCACTGTCATGTCGTGAATCGACAGCGGGCACGACGCGGGATGTTCTTCCGGGCCAAGAGCGGAGGGCGGAGGAGCGGACGAGTCGGCGGCACCCGAACTGTCGTGACCGTTGCTCGGCTCGATCGGGGTCAGAGGGGCAAAGGCAGGATCGTCGGACATGAACAACTCGCTGACTAATTCGCAGACGCTGGTTCTTTTGTTTCCGCTGGAACACCGTCGCCTGCTTCCCGATTCGCTGCACCCGGCTCTCGGTCCCCGGCACTCACCCGATGGTCCGCTTCCAGCTTCCCCTGCCAGCCGCGTTCGGGAGCCTGGCCGCCCAAAGCCCGGGCGATCGTCGTTGCGTTGTGGTCCATCATACCGAGATACGTCCCTTCGTACGTGCCCGGAGCCCCCATCGCGTCGGAGAAGAGTTCGCCGCCGATGCTCACTTGCCAGCCGCGAGCCGCGCAGCCTTCGATCACGGCCCGGATGTTTTTTTCCGGCACGCTCGACTCAACAAAGATCGCCGGGATCTGCTTCTCGACGATGAACTCGACCAGCGCGTTGACGTCCGCAATCGCCGCCTGCGAATCCGTCGAGATGCCCTGGATCGATCGGACTTCGATGCCGTACGCCTCGCCGAAGTACTCGAATGCGTCGTGAGCCGTGACGAGGTACCGCTGCGACTCGGGGACGCTAGTGACGATCTCGCGGATGTATGCGTCGAGCTGGCTGAGCTGCTCGCGGTACGCCGCCGCGTTGGCGTCGAACCTTGCCCGGCCCTCGCCGTCGTGTTCGGCCAACCGGTCAGCGACGTGCTGGACGCACTGGCTCCAACGTGCGACGTCCATCCAGACATGCGGGTCCGGGTGCCCCTCGAACTTCGGGTCAAACCGCAACGCGTCGCGTTCGAGCCCGTCCGTCGCGGCAAAGACCTGCCGTTCGGCCCGTTGCTGCTTCTGAAGCTGCTCGAACTGCTGCTGCATCCGACCTTCCAGGTGCAGCCCCGAATAAATGACGACCGAAGCAGTCATCAGCCGCTCGACATCCCGCCGGCCTGGCGTGAACAGGTGGGGATCGACGCCCTCGCCGATCAGGCCCTCAACCTGTAGCCGGTCGCCGGCGACGACGCGAACGATGTCCGTGACCATGCCGGTTGTCGTGACGATGTCCGGGCCCGATCTGTCTCCGCAGCCAGCCAGCATCAGCCCCGTCATTGCGACGGCCAGGTGCATCGCGAGCGATGAGAATCCGTAACCTCTTGGCATGATTTGCGTTCCAGCAGCAGATTTACCGATCAGGGACGCGTCCTGTGGACGGCACTTGATTCTGCAAAATCAAAGTTTTGATGAATCAAAAACTAACGCGTTGCGGCTGCGACGGCAACTCTCGACGACAGCGGCCTCCGGGTCGCGAAGGCCGACTTTCCCGCCTGAACCGGACGATCGGAGCGAGCTTCGTGTCAATCCGCGACGTGTCCTCGGGCGGCCAGGAGTTGGTTGCCGGGGTACCTGGAGACTGCCATAATCCCTGCGAATTGAGGAAGTTCCGCTGATTTGCCTCGCTTGCCCCGGCTCTCTTCACGTGCTGGAGGTCGGCGACTCCTGACGAATGACAAGGCCACCGTCAGCCGAGAGCGACTTCACGCTCCGCGCCTCACGCATTGAGTGGCTTGAACTCTCTACCAGAATTGAACCTGACAACCGATGACCGACTTCAAGAATCCAGCGGCCGGCTTCGAGCCCGATGAACTCGACGAGTGGTTCGAATCGCTCGACGATCTGTTGCACCGTTATGGGCGGGAAAAGGTCCAGGCGATGCTGACGCTGTTGCAGGAGCGTGCGTATCAGCGCGGCGTCCACCTGCCGTTCACCGCCAACACGCCGTACATCAACACGATTCCGCCCGACGATCAGCCAACGTTTCCGGGCAACCGGGAACTGGAACGCCGCAACAAGAGCATCATCCGCTGGAACGCGATGGCGATGGTCGTGCGAGCGAACCGCGACTACGAGGGCGTCGGCGGTCACATCTCGACTTTCGCTTCGTGTGCGACGCTGTACGAAGTCGGCTTCAACCACTTCTTCCACGCGCGATCGGGCGACCACACCGGCGATCTGGTCTACTTCCAGGGTCACTCGTCGCCTGGCGTCTACTCGCGAGCCTTTATGGAAGGCCGGCTGACCGAAGATCAACTGCTGCACTTCCGGCGTGAGCTACCGCGCGGCGTGGGGCTCTCGTCGTATCCGCACCCGTGGCTGATGCCTGACTTCTGGCAGTTCCCGACAGTTTCAATGGGACTCGGCCCGATCACGGCGATCTACCAGGCACGCTTCCTGCGCTACATGGAACATCGCGGCCTGCTCGACACGTCAAAGTCGAACGTCTGGGCATTCCTCGGCGACGGCGAGATCGACGAACCGGAATCGCTTGGAGCCCTGACGCTGGCGTCGCGCGAAAACCTCGACAACCTGACGTTCGTCGTGAACTGCAACCTGCAGCGTCTGGACGGCCCGGTCCGAGGCAACGGCAAGATCATTCAGGAGCTGGAAGCCGCTTTCCGAGGTGCCGGCTGGAACGTCATCAAGGTGATCTGGGGCAATCACTGGGACGAACTGCTGAAGAAGGACGAAGGCGGCCATCTGGTGCGTCGGATGGGCGAGGTCGTCGATGGTCAGTACCAGAAGTACTCGGTCGAAACCGGCGCCTACATCCGCGAGCACTTCTTCAACTCGCCCGAGCTGAAGAAGCTGATCGAAGGCTACTCCGACGAGCAACTCGAAAAGTTGAACCGCGGCGGCCACGACCCGCAGAAGGTATACGCGGCCTACAAGGCGGCGATGGACCACAAGGGCTCGCCGACTGTCATCCTAGCGAAGACGATCAAGGGTTACGGTCTGGGCGAAGCCGGCGAAGGCCGCAACGTTGCTCACAACGTCAAGAAGGCGAACGAGCAGGAACTCAAGGAGTTCCGCAACCGCTTCGGAATCCCGGTCAGCGATGAAGACGTCGAGGACATCGACTTCTACCGACCGGATGAAGACAGCGCCGAACTGCAGTACCTGCGGCAGCGGCGTCAGGCGCTTGGCGGGTCCCTGCCGGCCCGGATTCCGACGACAGAGCGGCTCGACATTCCACCGTTCGAGGAATGCATTGACTTCCACAACAAGCGGCTGGAAGGCAAGACCGGCTCGACGACTGGCGTCTTCGGCCAGTTCCTCGGCTACCTGCTGAAGAACCCGGCGATCGGTGACCGGTTGGTTCCGATCATCCCCGACGAAGCTCGAACCTTTGGTATGGAAGGTCTGTTCCGCCAGGCTGGCATCTACGCCAGCAAGGGGCAGCTTTACGAGCCCGTCGACCGCCACATTCAGATGTACTATCGCGAGGCGAAGGACGGCCAGATCCTCGAAGAAGGCATCAACGAGGCCGGTGCTCTGTCGTCGTTCATCGCCGCCGGATGTGCCTACTCGAACCTCGGGGTCAACATGGTCCCGATGTATATCTTCTACTCGATGTTCGGCTTCCAGCGCGTCGGCGACCTGATCTGGTGTGCTGCCGATTCGCGAGCCAAGGGTTTCCTGATCGGTGGAACATCGGGTCGCACGACGCTCAACGGCGAAGGCCTGCAGCACGAAGACGGGCACAGCCAGCTGATGGCGACGACCGTCCCGAACTGCGTCGCGTACGATCCGGCTTTCGGGTACGAGCTGATTACGATTCTGCACGACGGCCTGAAGCGGATGTATCAGGATGACGAGTGCCTGATTTACTACATCAGCGTCTATAACGAAGACTACCAGATGGCTCCGATGCCGGCGGGTACCCGTGAAGGCATCCTCAAGGGGCTTTACAAGCTGCGGTCGACTGAATCGACGGACAGCAAGCAGAAGAAGCGACCGCAGCTGTTTGGCAGCGGCACGATCCTCAACGAAGTCCTGCGAGCCCAGGACATTCTGGCGTCGCAGTTCGGCATCGGCACGGACGTCTGGAGCGTCACCAGCTACTCGGAACTTGCCCGTGACTGTGCTGGCGTCGAACGCTGGAATCGCTTGCATCCAGGTGAGAAAGCGAAGACCAGTTTTCTGCAGCGTTCTCTGGCAGGCATCGAAGGCCCGTTCATTTCGTCGAGCGACAACGTGCGACTGGTCGCCGACCAGATTCGCAAGTGGGTTCCCGGTGAGTACGACGTGCTCGGTACCGACGGCTTTGGTCGCTCAGACACTCGGAAACAGCTCCGGCGCCACTTCGAGATCGATGCCGAATGCGTCGTCTACGCGACGCTGGCGGCGCTCGCCCGGCAGAAGTGTTTCGACGAGAAACGTCTGCCACAGATTCTGGCCGAACTCAATATCGATCCGGAAAAGATCGACCCTCAGTACGCCTGACGTGTCCGCATCAAAGCCGCGAAGCGGCGACAGCAGGTCGGGCAATTGCCGACCTGCGAACTGATAAACAAAAGAGATTCCCATGGCCGAATACAAAGTCCCGGAAATCGGCGAAGGCATCACCAGCGTTGATCTCGCGGCCCTGACCGTGTCCGTTGGCGACGTCATCGAAGCCGGCGCGATCGTTGCGGAAGTCGAAACCGAAAAGGCAGCGACCGACCTCGACTGCCCGATTGGCGGCAAGATTACCGCGATTCATGCCAAACCGGGTGACTCGATCGACGTCGGTTCGGTCCTGCTGACAATCGAAGCTGCAGCGGGTGCTGCCTCAGCCCCTGCCGCTCCAGCTCCGGAAGCTCCTGCTGCCGCACCGGCACCGGCTGCTGAGAAGCCGGCTGAGGCCAAAGCCGCTCCGGCACCCGCAGCCGCAAAACCTGCTGCTGCGGCAGTGGCGAAGCCGGCCGCCAGCGACGGTCGTGACCCTGCTCCCGCAGGTCCGGCGACTCGGCGTCTCGCGCGGCAGCTTGGCGTTGATCTGCACCGGGTCAACGGCTCCGGTTCCGGCGGACGAATCACGCAGGAAGACGTCAAGGAGTTCG
>JAPOLP010000924.1 GCA_029977045.1 Planctomycetota bacterium | reverse complement strand
CTGGACGAGTGCCGTCGAGTTCGCGACGCGGCAGAAACGCTGCGTCAGTCGCTTGCGGAGTTCAGAGGTGCTATCGGATTAGCCTCAAACGGAGATTGCTCGCGTGACGAGCTGTCTCGGCTGACGAGCCTGGCAACAGCTTTGGTCGACGCAGCGGCGGAAGATGTCACGATTCTGTTCAACAAACAGTTCGCGCAGTTTCCGTCAGCGGTCGAGGAACTGGCGACAGCGCTCGATGGTTATCGCCAGGCACACGCGGCAGCCGGTGCGTGCTACGACGACTCGCTGAATTCGATCCCGATTGACGAAATGGATCATCAGTGGCGCCAGGCGGTGGCTTCGATCTGGCCGCTGTCGTGGTTTGCCCGCCGCAAGGTCGCTCGGGTTCTGCAGACGTACGCGTCGAGCGGTGTGGCGAACCCCGCGACGGACCTTGGTGCAATTCGCCGGTTGCAGGAAACGCTGGCGGTGATCGATGCCAGTCCGCTGTCCGGCCAGACCGGGCACTGGAAACGACAGGAAACGGACGGCGATCGCGTGCGGAATCAGATCCGACTCGCTGCTGGGTTACGGCAGGCGATCATTGCTGTCGGGCAGCCGCAGGATCAGGTCAACCAGATCTCCAGAACGCTGCACCCGCACATCGCCGGTAATTCTCCGGATGCGGGTGTGTTTGCCGCAGCTCAGGCTCTGATCGAAAACGCTCGGGCATTCGACGCCGTGCTGGAGGCGTTTCAGCAGGTTGCTGGGGCGTCGCCTGCCGCTGAAGCTCGGCTGATCGAGTCCGCCATCGAAGCGGCGAATCGAATCGAGCAGCACCGAACCGGACTGCAGCGCTGGACTCTGTGGTGCCAAGTGCAGAACAAGGCTGTCACCGCCGGTCTGGCTGAGTGGGTTGCCGCTTTGCGGAGTGGCGACCTGCTGGCGAGCGAACTGGCTGAGCGGTTTCGCCTGGGTTACGCCCGCTGGTGGATTCCGCGCGTCGTCGACGCTGATCCCGTGCTGCGGACGTTTCAGAGTTTCAGTCACGAGGACGCGATTGCGGACTTCTGCCGGCTGGACGATCTCGCGAGAGACACGGCGTCCGATCGCGCGAAGCAGTCGGTCGCTCACGATCTTCCTCAGCCCGAGGGCGTGCCTCGCAAATCCGAACTCGGGCTGCTGCGGCATCAGATGTGACTCAAGCGGCCCAGCAAATCGATTCGCGAAGTGATCAGCGGAATGCCGGAGTCGTTCAGCCGGCTCGCCCCCTGCGTACTGATGTCGCCGCTGTCGATCGCTCAGTATCTGCCGCCGGACCATCCGCCGTTCGACGTCGTCATCTTTGACGAGGCGTCGCAGATCACGACCTGGGACGCGATCGGAGCCATTGCCCGAGGCCGGCAGACGATCATCGTGGGCGACCCGAAGCAGTTGCCGCCGACCAACTTCTTCGGGCGGTCGGACACTGAAGAGGACGACGACTCCATCGAGGATTACGACAGGGACCTCGAAAGTATTCTCGACGAGGCCAAGGCGTCGGGGCTCCCGACTCTCCAGCTAAACTGGCACTATCGCAGCCGTCACGAATCGCTGATCGCGTTTTCCAACTGGAATTACTACGGCAACGAACTGGTGTCGTTTCCGGCCGCGGAATCAGAAGACCGGGGCATCTCGTTCCGATTGCTGGATGACGCCGTGTACGACCGCGGCAAAAGCCGGACGAATCGGGCGGAGGCCGAGGCAATCGTGCGCGACGCCGTCGAACGCATGAAACGCGACATTGATCTTCCAAAGGACGAGCGACGGACCTTCGGCGTCATCACGTTCAACAGTCAGCAGCAGTCGCTGATCCAGGACTTCTTTGATCAGGCTCAGCGGGACGAGCCGGAACTCGACTGGTATTTCGCCGACGAACGAATCGAGCCGACCGTCGTCAAGAATCTGGAAAACGTCCAGGGCGACGAACGCGACGTCATGTTCTTTTCGGTGACCTTCGGAAAAGACGCGACGGGCCGGGACATCCCACTGACGTTTGGCGCACTCAACCGGGACGGCGGCGAGCGGCGGTTGAACGTAGCAGTGACTCGTGCCCGGCAGGAGCTGGTGGTGTATTCGTCGTTCCGCGCGGACCAGCTCAACGCAGAACGGTCGCAGGCTCGCGGGGTACGGGATCTCAAGGCGTTTCTGGAGTATGCCGAGAAAGGACCGGAAGCTCTGCTCGCAAGAATCGAAGGCAGCGTTGGCGGATTCGAGTCGCCGTTTGAGGAAGCCGTCGCGGCGACGCTGGAAGACCGAGGCTGGCAGGTTGTTCCGCAGGTCGGCGTTTCCGGTTTCCGCGTGGACCTGGGCATCAGGCATCCGGATCGACCCGGTGCGTATCTCGCTGGTGTCGAGTGCGACGGAGCGACGTATCACCGATCGCCGGTTGCGCGGGACCGTGACAAGACCCGGCAACTGGTGCTGGAGAATCTCGGCTGGAACATCCGCCGTGTCTGGTCACCGGAGTGGTGGTACGACGCCGCGACGGCAGCGGACCGGCTGCACGCGGAGCTGACAGAACTGCTTGAAACCGACCGCCAGTCTGACGAGCCCGAGGACGAGGAAATCGAGTTCGCTGAATTCGTCGAAGCCGCTCCGAATGACGTTGAAGGCCCGGCAGATTCTGCCAGAACGGAGCCTCTGCTTGCTCGCAACGCTTCGGCGCCAGCAGCGCCGGGAGCCGTTTATCGACGCACTCAACTGGAGGACGAATCGGACAGACAGGGCCAGTTCTTCGATTCGAGTTACGACGAACATCTGCGGTCCGTGGCGCTGCGTGTCCTCGCGCAGGAAGCTCCAATCCGGGAAGATCTGCTGGCCCGCCAGGTGGCACGGGCGCACGGCTACAACCGTACCGGCTCAAACATCCGCAACCGAATTCTCGAACTGCTGGAAGGGGTGACGGCGACCGGCGAAACGACAGGACGGTTTCTCTGGGCCTCAGAGGAAGCTTCGCCCGAGATCGAGTTCCGCTTCGCTGGCACCGAGGATGATCGCCGAGCGGTCG
>JAPOLP010000180.1 GCA_029977045.1 Planctomycetota bacterium | reverse complement strand
GACGAAGCTCGCAAGTTCGACGAAAGCAACGGCGATCAGCAACGCCGCCGTCGCAAACAACAGCCGACGGCGTCTGCGTCGCGGCTTGCTGACTGCGTGAGCCTGAGGCTCGGTTTGTGGCTGTTCGCTCATCGTCGCACAGCAAGACAGCTCAAGCCAAGCGGTCCCTGCACTCCGCCCGGATCCTCGAAGTAAAACTCGCGGACGAATTCAAGATCGAACAGGTCGGCCAGCTCGGAACGCAGTTCATCCTCGGACAGCGACGGCGGACCGTGGTCTCGCTGCTCGTTGGCGTTGCCGGTCAGGACGAGGTATTGCGTCCCGGTTGCCGTCACGTTTTTCAACGTCACCTGCAGCGCAGTCGGGAGGTCGCGGCGGATGCAGTGAAAGCACGCGCGGTCGAAGACGAACGGAAACGGTTCATCGGGTGGCGGAAGCTGCGTCACGTCAGCGCAGACCCAGTCGACTGAGACGCCAGCGGCCTCGGCTTTCTGTCGAGCCTGATCGAGGGCGAGTTCGGAGCAGTCGACAGCTGTGACGACGAATCCCTGCCGGGCGAGCCAGATCGCGTTGGTCCCTGTCCCGCAGCCGAGTTCCAGAACGCGGCACGGAGCGATCGGCTGCTCACTGACGACACGTCGCAGCTCCGCCGAGGGCAGGCCACTGTCCCACGGCGTTGTGCCGTTGCGATATTTCGCATCCCAGCGCTCGGAAACTCCCATGAATTGACTCCTCAGTCGGTTCTGCTCTGATTCCTCGCGAACTTCCTTATCGATCCCGACCGGGCCGTTTCAACCGATGACAGAAACTCCCACCGAAACAGACGCCGCCGAGCATCGGCAACGAGTTCGCGCCGGCATTGTCCTCGGGCTTGTTTCGGCGGTCGGATATTCCGGAGCGAACCTCGCGCTGAGGGACGTTGCGATTCCGAACGACATCGGCTGGGCGATCTGGGTAACCGCGAACAAGGCCTGGCCGGCGGCCATTGTTGGCTGGGTACTTGTTGGGATGCGAGCCCGTCGCGGTTTGCCTGCGTTGCCTCCGAAATCCGCACTGCTGCCGCTGATTCTGATGGGGCTGCTGATGCAGTATGGCGGCAATCTGGCGTTTCAGTATTCGCTCAGCGTCAGCGGACTGGCGATCGCCGTGCCGCTGTGCTTTTCAACGCTGATCGCCACTGGAGCGTGGCTCGGTCGAGTTTTGCTTGGCGACCCGCTGACTCCCAGAACGCTCGTGTCGATGGGCGTTCTGATGGTTGCGATCGTCTTCCTTTCCAATGGTGCCGAGCACGCGACGTCCGCTCTGCACGGCGAAGCTTCAACAGGAAAGATCGCGGCAGGCATCCTCGCGGCGTGCCTGTCGGGATGCTCATACGGCAGCAGCGGCGTCATCATTCGACGATACGTCACCGGGACGATGTCCGTACCGACGACTCTTGTTGTGCTCAGCACGACGGGCGTTGTCGTGATGGGAGTGCACTCGCTGTTCGCGACCGGCCTCGATCGGATGGCCGCAACGACAGCGGACGAGTGGATGTCGATCGTCACAGCCGGAGCCCTTAACGCGATCGCGTTCTTTGCGGTGGCGGAAGCTCTCAAGCGGATGCCGGTGACCTTCGTCAATATCCTGAACACGTCGCAGAACGCGATGTGCGCGGCAGCCGGAGTGCTGCTGTTTGCCGAGCCGTTGTCGACACCACTGATCGTCGGCTGCAGCCTGACGATGGTCGGCCTGCTGATTGTCGACTCAGGACGAAAGAAGCCGAAGCAGCCTAGAGGCGAATGAGCCTCGCTGTTCCTTCGTCTTTTCCATCGTGAAGCCGGCAGGTAGAGTCCCTGCCAACGCTGCCGTGCTCTGCTGGAAGTTCAACCGATACAGGAGCATTCGTGATGATGCAGAGAACTCAACTTTCGACCGCCTTAACCATTCTCGGTGTTGCCGGCTTTCTGACCGCCGTTGGAGCGACCGGCTTCAGCGTCGTCACAGCGCGGAATCTCTCTGCCGCTGCAGAGCCGCTGGCCGCTCCTGTGGCAGAGAAGGAACCACTCGATCTCGACCTGCAGCCGAGACCACTGAAACCGGCACCGGCTCCCCAGCCAGTCGTTCCAGTCCTCCCCATCGCAGCGCCGCACGCCGCTCAGCAAGCCGTGTCATTCCGAGGGGTTCCAGCGTTTACAGAGATTGAAGCGAAGGCCGAAGCGGCTCTGAATTCGCCAATCACGGTCAGCTTTAAGGACACCGATCTGACGTCCGCGCTGGAGAAACTCTCTGAGCTGGCTGGAGTGTCGGTGCGTCAGGCTGCGCAGAAGGGACTCAACGAAATACTGCAGGAAAACGATGCCAAACCGCTAACACTTGAATTCAGTAACCAGCCGCTGCGGACCGTACTCGCAGGTGTGTACAAGGTGGCGTTGGAACTGAAGTCCGATGATTCACTCGGGCCAGGAATCAGAATCACAGCTGCTCCAACGGAAAACGGAATCGAAGTCGGCGTTGCCAGTCATGGCCCTGCCGATGAGCGAGAGACTCGCGTCTACCTCGTCGGCCATTTGCTCCGAGAACCTGAGGACACGCGACAGATACTCAACCTGCTGTACGACAAGGCGGGCGGTTACTGGACAGTTTCGGCGGAAGGCAACCTTCAGGGAGTTCGAGCAGGAAGAATGACAATGCCCATCACCTCCGACGACGTGGGTTTCATGGCACTGTTCGCTGGCTCGATCGTCCATCTCAAATCGCTGGGAGCCCTGGTCGTAAACGCCAACCCGCAGGCTCACTTCGAGATCGTCCGAACGCTGCGGCTGCTCGATGAGGTGTCACAGGTCGCCGCTCAACAGAATTGAAACCGCAGAATCAGCATTGCTCCTGCCCAGCGAGCCCACGGAACTTCCGTGGGCTCGCAATGGCCGAATGCGAAGCAGGGCGACACTGGCGGGCTACTGCTTCAGACGATCGCCGACGCCGCCGATCAGCTCATCGGTTCCGCGGCCTCCCTTGAGATCGTCGCGATCGTTGTCGTCCGTGATGGACCCGAGACTCAACAGCGCCGTCGCGAGGTCGCCGTCTGACCAGGCGACCGCCGCAGCTTCAAGAGCCGCTGCGTCGTCCTCGTTTTCCGCCGAACCGCCGATCAGCAGATCGTCGCCGTGATCGCCATTCAGCTGGTCACGGCCGATCCCGCCAATCAGCACATCAAGTCCGTGGCCACCAGACAGCTTGTCCTTGCCCGCACCGCCTGACAGAGCGTCGTTCCCGCCTCGACCATTGAGATGATCGTTGCCCGACCCGCCGATCAGAATGTCGTTGCCCGCTCCGCCCGTCAGCTGGTCGTCGCCTGCCCCGCCGTCGATCAGCGTCGGAATGTCGAGACCGCCATCAGTGCCACCGTCTGATCCGCCATCACTGCCGCCCGAGCCAACGACTGCGTGATCGTCGCCGTCGCACAGGTAGATCGCGATTCGCTCCACATCAGCCGGATTGAAGTACGACACGTCGGCGCCGTGATCGCCGCCGCCGTCCGAACCTCCATCCGAGCCACCGCGGCAGTCATTGCGCCCGCGGTCCCGGCCACCGTCGCTGCCTCCATCCGAGCCGCCACGTCGACGGTCGCCAACGTCGAAATTCGCCGTGACTTTGATCTGCGGGTCGCGGCGGCCAACTTCCTTAACGTTGACGATGTCCTTGCCGGGCGTCCCGATGACGTACAGAACGCCATCGACGAGACCGATACCCTGCACGACGGCGGTTGTGGTTTCCGTGTCGCTCCCGCCATTGCCGTCATCGACAGTGACCGTCACCGTGTACACACCGCCGTCCGCGTATGTGTGGCTGCCCGCCAGCGTGTCAGCGGACTGATCGACGATCAGCGTTTCGACCGTGCCATCACCCCAGTCGACCGTCGCGGTGTGAGTGTCCGTTGGATCGGCGTCGCTGAACGTTCCAGAGATCGTGACTGCTCCGTCTGGCGACGCATCGCAGACGTTGTTGTGATCAGAATCCAGTTCCAGAATCTCAGGATCGTGGTTTTCGCCCGTGACCACAGTGATCGTCAGCGTCGTCGTTGCCGTACCGATGTTCGTTCCATCGCTGACTTCCAGCGTGACAATCCGGCTGTCAGGTCCGGTGCCGAGACCGAGCAACGCCATTTCGGCTGGCGTGAGGGTCGGCGCGGCACCCGTCACGTTTTCGTCGAAGTCGCCATCGCCATCAACGTCCCAGCGGTACGTCAGCGCTGTCGAGTCCGCATCGGTTGCCGAACCGCTCAGCGACAGGCCATCGCCCGCGACAATCACGTACGGGCCGCCCGCGTCAGCAACCGGAGCGGCATCGTCGTTGATGATCGTGCCGGTGCCAGTGCCATCAGAAATCGAGATATCCCGGCCACCGAACAGCGGCCCTGACACCGGGCCGGACAGGCTGACCGTAAAGTCCTCGTCCGCTTCGACCAAGTCGTCGCCGTTCACCGTGACGTCAACAGTCAGGGACGTAACTCCCGGTAAGACGAGCAATCGCTCCGCGACCCCTTGATAGTCGTCACCGGCAACGGCACTGCCATCAGCACTTGCAACGAACAGAGTGCCATCGATGTCGACGGGGTTCGACAGGGTGATCGTAAACGTGAAGATCGTCAGGCCGTCGGTTTCAGACGCTGTCACATCGTCGATCGAAATCGTGGCCGAATCGTCATTCAGAATCGTGCCAGTGGCGAAATTCGGAGACGTGGCACCAACCAGCCGATTGAAGACTTCGCCAACACCGAACCCAACCCTCAGCGTCTCCTCCAGTTCGACGGTATTGTCGCCCGTTGTGCTGACGATGATCGTTCCGCTGGTCTCACCTGTCGGAATGACGGTCGAGCCAGGACCAGGAGTGAAGTCGCCGCTGGCTGCCGTTGCAGAACCGTCGACCGTGAACCAGCCAATTGGCACGTCGATATCGACCGGGTTGCTGAGCGAAACGGCAAACACCAGATCGCCGCCTTCCGTGACCTGAGCGTCACTGACGGAAACAGTCGAACTGTCGTCGTTGAGAATTCCGCCGGTCGCGGTGTCATCTCCGATCAGGACATTGCGTCCGCCCGCATCCACCAGGCCGATTCCGACCGACAGAAATTCGTTCAGCTCAACGATATTGTCGGCAGTCGTGGCGACCGTGATCGTCCCGGTCGTCTGTCCCACAATGATCGTCAGGGTGCCGCTGGTCGCCGTGTAGTCCGTGCCGTCGGCAGTAACATCGCTGGTCGCGTACGAAATGACCGTGTCAACATCGACCGGATTCGTCAGCGAAACAACAAAGTCCAGATCGCCGCCTTCAGTCACAGACACGTTACCGATCGCGACTGACGCGACGTCGTCATTCAGAATCGTCCCGACGGCGCTGCCGACCGCGATGGACACCGACGCTCCGCCAGCGTCAACGGAGGTCAGGTTGACGGTGAAGGTCTCATCAAGTTCGACCGTGCTGTCGCCGGTACTGACAATCACAAGCGTGCCGGTCGTCTGTCCGGCTGGAATCGTGACGCTGCCGCTGCCTCCGGCGTAGTCGCTCGCGTCCGCCGAGCCGTCAACCGTCGAGTAACTGATGACCGTATCGGCACCGACCACTCCCCCCAGCGAAACGGCAAACTCCAGATTGCCACCTTCAACAGCAACGGCATCGCTGATCGTCACCCCGGTGCCTGTGTCATCGTTGAGAATCGTGCCCGTTCCGGCCCCAACATCGATCGAGACATCGAGTCCGGAAGCGTCCGCCGCAAGCAGCGTCAGGAATAGTGTCTCGTCAGGCTCGATCGCCAGGTCGGCTGTTGTCGCAACGGTCACAACGCCGCTGGTTTCGCCGGCAGGAATCGTCAGGTCTCCGAAAACCGGCGTGTAGTCGCTGCCATTTGCGGAACCATCAGCGGTCGCATAGTTGATCACCGTGTCGACATCGACGGCCTGGCTCAGCGAAACAGTGAAATCAAGATTACCGCCTTCGATGACCGAATCGCTGCTGACCGAGACCGTTGCACTGTCGTCATTTGAGATAGTGCCGACTGCCTCACCGTCGGTCAGAGTGACCGTTGCCGGGGCCAGATTGAGTTCGTGGATCGCCCCGATGCCACTCGTGTCAGAGGCGCCGACCGTATAGATCGTTCCGTCCTGGCCAACCGCCAGATCGTAGACGTTAGGTGCCGTATCCAGAAGCGGGCTGGCAACCAGCGTGCTGGCAACCGCTCCCGTGGTGGGATCGATTTCCAGAACCTCCCGCTGGAACAGGTCCCACACCAGCAGGCGACCATCGTTGTCGAACGCCGCTCCGGTAATCGTCCGGCCCGACAGCGTCGGCCCAACAGCGTCGGCCCAACGACGGTTGCCTCGGCCGTCGCGGGGTTGATCGTAATCAGCCGGTAGTTCGCATCGGTCAGGCTGAACGAAATCTGTCCGCTCGTCGATTGAAAGCCGTAAAGGACGCCGCTGGCGTCCATCGCCAGGCCATTGACCGCAATCTGACTGCCTCCCAGCGTCACCGGGCCGACTGCCGTCCATCCCGATCCGTCAATGTTAACGCTGACCAGTTCAAAGGGAGCAATCGTTGTCGAGCCCAGCCCCAGCCCCTTCACACCCCAGAGCACGGATTCTGTCGTGCTGCCAGTGAGGTCCATGAACCCGGAGTTGTTGAAGTCGATGGACGTGTGATTGGCGCTGGCAAAACCGTTGCCGATATCAAAGGTTACGATCTCGTCGTTGTCGGCCCCTTCAAAGACGAACAACGTGTCAGGATCGGCAAATGGCGAAAACGCAGCTCCCAGGAATCCCCCACCACCAATGCTCGACGTGTGCAGAAGCGTCAGCGGATTCGGGGGATCGATGCTGACATTCAGCGTCAGCGCTTCGTCGGCTTCGACGGTCAGGTCGCCGATGACATCGACCGAAATCTGAGCTGTCGTGCTGCCGGCGGGGATCGTCACCGTGCCCGTCGCCGCGACATAGTCCTGACCGGCGATGGCCGTTCCGTCCTGCGTCTCCCAGAAGACGTCGACATCGCGATCGACCGCTTCCGTCATCACGAGATTGAAGACCAGCTGGTTGGCGTCGCCAGGATCGCCCTCAACGACAGCGGCATCGCTGACAGCCAGGTCAGCAGCCAGCAGCACGCGGGACTCCAGATCGTCAACCTGCGTAATGCGCCGCGACTGACCTACGGTCGATGAATGAAACCGGCGTCGGTTCCGTGAGCGTGCGCGTACTTTAAGACCCTGGATCCAGTTCGAGAGGTGCATGGACTCGTCGCCTTCGTGATGTGTCAATGGGGAAAGGCATCGGCGCGGCCACGCGTTGGGACTTCCAGCTGCTTCGAGCCGGAATCATCGTCGGTCAGAAATGACAGCTCAGGCAAAAGGACCCGCCAGAGCATCGGTGAAATGAGCCAGCAGCTTGCACGGAGAAGTCACAAAAGACAATCGAAGAAGCCTCCGCGAATCCCCTCTCCACCAGAATCCCCGTCCCCCTGCTCTGCCGCCCGCCTACCGCTGGCAGCACGGGCCACATCTCGAAATACTGCACGACTGTGTGACCTGTTCACTCTGTTGCACCCCACCATGCCGACGGCCAGCGGCGGTTTCCATGAGCAGCATCCGAGTCTTCATCAGCTACAGCCACGACTCACCCGAGCATCGTGATCGCGTGCTCGCATTGTCCGAACGACTGCGGCAGGACGGTTTCGAGACAGTGCTTGACCGGTACGTCAAGGGCACTCCGTCGATCGGCTGGGAACGCTGGATGATGGACGGGCTTGACGACGCGGCCTTCGTCCTCGTGGTTTGCACGGAGACGTACTACCGGCGGTTTCGCGGCCACGAGGTTTCGGGAGTCGGCAAGGGTGTCGACTGGGAAGGCGCTCTGATCACGCAGGCGATTTACAAGGCTCGCAGCGACACGGCGAAGTTCGTGCCGGTCATGTTCGACTCTGCCGACGCGAAGTCCGTCCCCGAGCCGATCGGCAGTCACACGCACTACGTTCTCGCATCCGAGCAGCGTTACGCAGACCTGTGCGACTTCCTCGACGGCGTGGCGGGCGTCGAACCCGGAGAGATCGGGACTCGCGAACGGAAGCAGCGACCGTGTGGGAAGGCGATGACGTTTGGTCCCGGGTCGTCGTCGGGCTCGTCCGATCGCGAGATCGCCGCCAGCCGGATTCTGCGGCACGCTCCGCTGAAACTGTTCGGTCGCGAGCCGTGGCTGGACGTGCTCGATGCTGCGTGGGAAAAACGGGCCTCGACGCATGTCTGCACGCTGCGTGCCTGGGGCGGAGTCGGGAAGACGTCGCTCGTCGCTCACTGGGTCAAAGAACGGTTTACGGACAAGGGCTGGCCCGGCGTTGAGCGGTATTTCGACTGGTCCTTCTACAGCCAGGGCACGGGCGAGTCGCGGCAGACGAGTTCCGACCTGTTCATCAGCTGGGCGCTGACGTTCTTCGGCGACGCGGACCCCACGCTGGGCAGTCCGTGGGAACGCGGTGAGCGGCTGGCTCGGCTGGTGCGGAAGTCTCGCACGCTGCTGGTGCTGGACGGCGTCGAGCCGCTGCAGTACCCCGCAGGCGATCCGTCCGGTCAGGGCGGCATGCTCAAGGACGAGGGACTGGCCGCGCTGCTGCAAGGGCTGGCGGCTGACAACCCCGGTCTGTGTGTCGTCACGACGCGCGAGTCGCTGGCCAACCTGCACGTCTACAACGACTCGACGTCTCCCGAGCACCGGCTGGACGAGCTGCCGTGCGAGGCCGCGGTCGATCTGCTGCGTCATCTGCTGGCCGGTACGTGGCGGACGCTCACGGCGGAGACCTCCGCAAACGCGACCTCGTGGGCCTGCAGGAAGTCGACCGCGAAACCCAGGGCCGCTCGGCGTTCAAAGTCATGGCCGCGTACGAACGGTGGCTGAGTGGAAAGTCGTCTTTTGCTCCGCGGAAGAAAGGAACGG
>JAPOLP010000598.1 GCA_029977045.1 Planctomycetota bacterium | reverse complement strand
GGACGAGATCGTCATGTTGCTGGAGTCGGTCCCTGCGTCCGGATCTGCTGACGACTATTCGTTTGCTACGGTCGAAAGCAATGTAACCGACAAGAAGACTGCCGCCACGCGACGCAACACGATTCAGCGACTGCGTGAGCTGTATGGCCTTGATCCGTCGATACCGCTCTTTCGAGTCCTGCGTCGCCTCTGGTCCATTGATCCGCCCGGGCGACCGCTACTCGCCATGCTCTGTGCTCTGGCTCGCGATCCGTTGCTTCGCGTCTCAGCAACTGTTGTTTTGGCGCTGAAGTCGGGCGAAGAGCTTTCACGCCAGGAACTGACGCAGGCTCTCCAGACCGCCGGAAGCGATCGCTGGAACGATGACACGCTCGACAAGATCGCGAGGAATGTTTCGTCATCGTGGTCGCAAGCCGGTCACCTGAGCGGTCGAGTTCGCAAGATCAGGCAGCGTGTTCAGCAAACGCCGATCGTGGCCGCCTACGCATTGGCTCTCGGATACCTGGAAGGCGTCCGAGGCAATCAATTGTTTCGCACGCTGTGGGCGAAGTGCCTGGATGTCACGCCCGAAGAACTCATTCAACTCGCCAAAGATGCCAAGCGGTTTGGCGTGCTGGACCTGAAACAGGCTGGCGATGTCGTGGAAGTCGGTTTCTCAAGCCTTCTGAGTCGCGAAGAGATAAGGGACAGTCATGGGCCGAATTGAAGATCTGGCGGACAAATACGAGCGTCACATTTCCGCTCCCTGGCAACGCAATCTTGCCGGTGCGCAGAAAGCGATCTTTGTCGTCTATGACAAGACCGACGAGCGAAAGCTTCGTGCCAAGCGCCGCGAGTTTGAAATGCGGACGCGGGATGCTGGGCACAAATGGCGGGAAGTTGACCTGACGGATTCCTTCCCCCGTTGGATGGCTCAGGACGAGTATCGCGACGCCTATTTCGAATCGCCCGATGACCTCTCCATCAAGCTGCAAAACGAGTACGTCGAGTACGTCGCCTCGCAGATGCGTGACGCACTCATCGCGGCCGATGTCGACGAGGAAACTGTCGTCGGTGTGTTCGGCGCGGCGTCGCTGTATGGATTCTCACGCATATCTGAAGTGCTCAAGCACGTCGAAGGAGACATTCGAGGCCGGCTCGTGCTGTTCTTCCCCGGCGATCACGACCAGAACAACTACCGACTACTCGATGCCCGCGACGGCTGGAACTACCTCGCGGTGCCCATCACGTTGAACGATGGAGAAAACCGCTGATGTCAAAGCTGCTCAACCGCGATTTATTCGTTCGCGACCCGGCGACGACTCGCCTGATGAACAACGGCCAGGCCCGCATCGTCGACGGGATGACCGAAAGGGAAATGCAGACGCTGCGAGAAGAACTCGCCAACTTCGTCTGCGAAGGTCAATACGCCGACGGGATGCGACGCATTCTGGAGTCCTTTCTCGCGCATATCGGCGGGACCAGTCAGCCGGCGGCATGGGTCAGCGGCTTCTATGGCAGCGGAAAATCGCACCTGCTCAAGATGCTCTGTCACTTGTGGGCGAACACCGAATTCCCGGAGCACGGTGACACGGCCCGAACGCTCGTGCCCGAACTTCCAACGGACATTCAGGAAGCACTGCGGGAACTCGATACGCAGGGGCGAAGATTTGGCGGGCTGCATGCAGCGTCCGGTACCTTGCCCGCTGGCGGAAGCGATAGCGTGCGACTGACAGTCCTCGGAATCATCCTGCGTTCGATGGGCCTGCCAGCGACCTACGCGCAGGCACGATTCTGTCTGTACCTTCGGAACAACGGCTTCTTCGACCAGGTGAAGGCAGCCGTTGAAAAGGTCGGCAAGGACTTCTATCGCGAGCTGAATGACCTTTATGTCAGCCCGGTTCTGCACGATGCCCTGGTCGCGGTCGATTCCGGCTTTGGCGACCGCAAATCGACCCGCGAGACCCTCAAACAGGAATTCAAACAGCCGGGCGACATCGACACCAGCGAGTTCATCCGTCTGGTCCGCGAAGTCTTGACCAGCAATCGCGAATTGCCCTGCATCATGCTGGTGCTCGACGAAGTTCAACTCTACATCAGCGATGATTCTGATCGTGCGACAAAGGTAGTCGAAGTCGCCGAGGCGTTGTCGAAGCAACTCGATTGCCGCCTGCTGTTGGTCGGCGCCGGTCAGAATGCCCTTGGAGCCCAGACGGCTCAATTCGGCAAGCTCCGCGACCGCTTCACAATTCCTGTTGAGCTATCCGATGCCGATGTGGAAACCGTGACCCGCCGCGTCTTGCTGGCGAAGAAGCCGGAACACATTGCCGCCATCCGACAGGAATTGAACTCAAACGATGGTGAAGTCAAACGCCAGCTCAAGGGGACACAAATTGCGTCCCGGTCAGAAGACGAGGCGTTCGTTGTCGATGACTACCCGATTCTTCCCGTTCGCCGTCGGTTCTGGGAGGAATGCTTTCGCGCCGTCGATCCCGCAGGCACCAGCGGCATGCTGCGAACGCAATTGCGGATCATTCACGATGCGCTGCGCGAACTCGCTCAGGCCCCGCTGCGAACGGTCGTGCCTGCGGATTACATCTTCGAGCAATTGCAGCCCGGCTTATTGCAACAGGGAGTGCTGCTCAAAGAACTCGATGAGACCATCCGCAGATTGGACGACGGGACTGGCGACGGGCGTCTTGCCAGGCGGCTTTGCGGACTGATCTTTTTGATTCGCAAGCTGCCCCGCGAAGCCGGTGCGGATAAGGGCATTCGAGCCACGCCGGACATGCTCGCCGATTTGATGGTCAGCGACCTGAATCGTGACGGCGTTGTGCTTCGCAAGGAGATCCCGCGAGTTCTGGATGACCTGGAAGAGAAAGGAATCCTGCTGAAGGACCACGATGAGTACAACCTTCAGACGAAAGAGTACGCCGAGTGGGACAAGGAATTCCGTAACCGTGTCACGCGATACACGAATCAAGGCGAACAGGAGATTCATCACAAGCGGGATGCCCTGATTCGCGACGCAGCACACACGGCGGTCAAAGGCATCAAGCTTCAGCATGGCGAAAGCAAAGTGTCGCGAAAGTTGGCCATTCACTTTGGTGAAGACCAGCAAGTCACTGCGGGACACGATATTCCCGTCTGGATTCGCGATGGCTGGAACAGCAGCCAGAAGGCGGTGATCGATTCCGCACGCGCGGCTGGGACGGACAGCCCGATCGTGTTCGTCTACATCGAAAAGGCCAGTGCCGATGACTTGAAGAAGCAGATCATTCGAGCCGAAGCCGCACGAGGATCGATCGACTTCAAAGGCATTCCCAGCACGGGAGCCGGTGAGGAAGCTCGCAATGCCATGCAAAGTCGGCAGGCCGAATCGGAGCGATTACGGGACGAGCTGATTCGCAATGTCGTCGGCGTTGCCAAAGTTTTCAGAGGGGGCGGCGCAGAGCAGTTGGAACTCGCTTTTGAGGACAAGGTGCGAGCCGCTGCCGACGCGGCTCTCGACCGACTGTTCCCCAGCTTCAAAGACGCCGACCACAAGAACTGGCCAGTTGCAAAGAGCCGAGCACAAAGCGGCTCAGACTCGCCGTTGGAGGCCGTTGATTGGACGGGGCCGACCGAACAGCATCCGGTTTGTCGCGAACTGATGCGGGCCATCGGGGCGGAGATGGAAGGCCGAGCGGTTCGTCAGAAGTTTGAGGACAGCCCCTACGGCTGGCCACAGGACACGATTGACGGTGCGTTGATTGCCTTGCATGCCACCGGGCATCTGACCGCGACCCATGCCAGTGCCGGGCCGCTGGCAGCCGGGCAACTTGGCCACGACAAGATTTCAAAAACACGCTTCCGTGTGGAAACCATCACGCTGACGGCCAAAGACAAAATCAAACTGCGTGGTTTGTTTCAGGAAGCGGGCATCACGGCCAAGGCCAGCGATGACTTGTCCGCGAAATCGACCGAGTTTCTGGAGCAGATGACTCGGCTGGCCGGCGAAGCGGGAGGAGCGGCACCGCTGCCTGAGTGTCCCAAGGCCACTCACATTCAGGACATTCGCAGTCTCGCGGGTAACGAGCGATTGCTGGAAATCCTGAAGCAGCACGACCCACTCAAGGCCCAAGCCAAAGCGTGGCGAGAAGCGGCTGAGCTGGCCGAGAAGCGACTCCCCGGCTGGCAGCGGCTGGAGCGTTTGCTGGAGCATGGTCAGGGGATCGAGGGCTTCGCGGAGATTGAATCGGCACGCAGCGGCATCATGGAGAATCGACTGCTACTCGATGCCACCGATCACGTCGCCCCGTTGCTGAAGAAGACGGCGGGCGTCTTGAGAACGTCAGTTCTGGCCGCCCATCAGCAGCATCAGCAGCGATACGACGCCGAGACAGCACGGCTGAGTGCGGCGGAACCGTGGCAAAAACTCGACGCGACTCGGCAGAAATCGGTCTCGCAGCAGTGTGGCTTGGTAGCCCCATCGGAAATCTCCGTCGGCACTGACGACTAGCTGG
>JAPOLP010000248.1 GCA_029977045.1 Planctomycetota bacterium | reverse complement strand
GTCGGCAACTGACGGGAAGGACGCGCTGAGAGCCAGGAGAAAGACAACGAAAACGCGAGAAAACATGGTTGCCGTTCTTCCGTGAAAATCGGTCACATCAAGTTCGAGTACAGCCTTCAGGCAACAGAACCAGACCTCGAACATCCGGATGCTTGCTCGTCTGCGAACTCAGCAATCGAGACGACCACAGAATCATGGCCTGCAAAATCATAATGATTCTGTTTCCGATGACTCTGTGATACACGCAAGGCGATTCTGTCAGAACTGCGTCTTCAGATCAGACCGACGATGGGCGTACCGTGGTAGATGTGGTTCGGACGGTTGACGGCGTCGTACCAGGCGGCGGTCTGCGGGATGCCAAGCGCGTCGTAAATCGTGGCCGCCATGTTCTCGGGCGTCTGTGGAGCATCGACCGGATACCCGCCCTGCTCGTCCGAAGCGCCAACGACGTTGCCGCCGGTCACTCCGCCGCCGGCGAAGAAGACTGTCTGCACTGCCCCCCAGTGGTCGCGGCCAGGGAACTCGTAGTACTTCGGCAGGTGCGAAATCTTCGGAGTGCGACCAAACTCGCCCGCCATCACGATCAGTGTGTCGTTCAACATGCCAGACTCGTGCAGGTCATCGAGCAGTGCCGAAACAGCTCGGTCGGTTGGCGGGAAGAGTTTCTCCTTCAGGTGCGGAAACGCGTTTCCGTGCGTGTCCCAGGTTTCGTCGTTGCCGAGGTTCACCTGCACCAGATTGACGCCGGCTTCGACGAGGCGGCGAGCCATCAGGCAGGACCAGCCAAACGAGTTGCGACCGTATCGCTCCTGCGTCTTGTCGTCAGCGTTGGTCACATCGAACGCGTGCTTGATCGACGGGTCACTCAGCAGCGAGATCACGCCCTGACGGTGCCGGTCGAAGTCCTCAACGTGCGCGTGCGTTTCGAGAAACTGCCGCTGACGTTCCAGTTCGCCAAGCAGGCCAACTCGCTTCTGCAGCGCCGCCTGAGTGACTCCGTGCGAGAGTGACAGATTCGGAGCCTGGAAGACTCGCTTGTCCTCGTTGCCGCGTTCCTGATGGTCGAACTGGTACTCGGGAAACGCACCGTACGACGTGTTGTGGAACGGCGAAGCTTCGATGAACCACGGTTCGCGATTCGGCCCCATCACGCCGGCGAACTGGCCCGGGATGATCCGTCCCGAGTAATGCACCAGTCGTTCGGGCAGAACGACGGCGGGCGGCAGATTGTTGCGTGGCCGCGTCGCGTCACCAGCGACAGCGGCGATCGACGGCCAGTTCGATGCGTTGGGAGCGTTCCCGCTGAACGCCGGCGGCAACATCGCCCGTCCAGTCAGCATGATGTGGTGGCCAGCTGAGTGATCGTTCGACGGATGCGTCAGCGATCGGCAGAGCGCCCACAGGTGGCTGCGCTGCGCGAGCATCGGCAAGTGCTCGCAGATCTGAATCCCCGGTGTCGACGTCGCGATCGGAGAAAACTCGCCACGAACTGTATCGGGAGCCAGCGGCTTCATATCGAAGCTGTCCTGCTGCGCCAGTCCTCCGCTCAAAAAGATGTAGATACAGGTCTTCGCTCGACCGCCAGCCCGCGACCCGTCCGGAGTCGGAGCGGCACGCAGTGCATTGAGGTGATTCGTCCCAAGACCGAGCAACCCGACAGCGCCCGCCTGAACGGCGGTACGGCGGGAAATTCCGAGTGGATGCAGGCAGGGCTGGCTGCGGAGATTCATGGGACAGGTCCGCGAAGTTCAAATCGGCAGGGAGTGACGGCAGGATGCATCGAACACGTGGGCCATGATGCCGCTGTTCGCTCAGCAGGTCTACCGCGATCTCACCACGAATGAAGTCCGTGGGCGATATTTACGACGCCTCCGCCGGCCCGCGAGGTTCTGACGCTGATCCGTTACACTCCGCAGGTGCCAGGGAGACGACGGCAACCTCACATCAGGGACGAAACAGAAAGAGACTCTCAACGGAATGACCGGCTCACGCACGCCACACAGCGAGATGCCGGGCGACGACGCTCAGGCCCCTTCTGCTTCCAATGCCCGGAAGTACTCGTTCTTCCCCGGCTGGACGATGCTCGCGATCTCGGCCGCCGGGCAGTACATGTCGGCTCCGGGGCAGTCGTACTCCGTCGCAGCCATCAAGGATCCGATGCGAGCCGGGCTCGGAATTTCCGAGACCGATTATTCGCTGGCCTACGGAGCGGCGACGCTCCTAAGTGCGGTCCTGTTGCCGACGTTTGGCCGTCTGGTCGATCGATTCGGCGCCCGCGTCATGCTGCCGCTGATCGCTGCGGGGCTCGGAGCGGCCTGCCTGCAGATGTCACGTGTTGACTCGCTGATCGATCTGTATGTCGGCTTCGCCTTCGTGCGAACTCTTGGCCAGGGAGCGTTATCGCTGGTCTCCGTCTGGTTGATCGGCGAATGGTTCGAGCATCGTCGTGGCATGGCGACGGCGATCGCAGGACTTGGCGGTGGCCTGTCAGTGATGACCGTGCCGCTGATCAACAACCAGATCATCGAACACTACGGCTGGCAGGCAAACTGGATGGCCCTGGGGCTCGCCGCGTGGGCACTCCTCGTGCTGCCCGGCATTCTGCTGATCCGGGACCGCCCGGAGGACCTCGGCCTTCATCCCGACGGGCTCGAACCGCCCCCCACGCCAGTCACTGAAGCATTACCTGACGAATCAACTGTCGAGGAGACTCGCAAATCACAGGGACCGTCGATTCTTTCTTACGCGGATTCGTGGACGGTGGCCGAGGCGATCCGTGACCCGTCCTTCTGGAAGCTGCTGTCTGTGCCGACAACATCGGGCCTCGTGGGAACAGGGCTCGTCTTTCATCAGGTCGCACTGCTCGAACAACACGGCCTGCTTCCGTGGCAGGCACTTGGCCTGATGACAATTCAGGCGGGCTTCGCGACGCTGATGACATTTCCGATCGGTTACCTCACCGACCGCGTTCCCAGCCGCTTTATCCTGTTTGCCGCGATGTGCCTGCTGGCGATCGCGACGCTGCTGGTTCTGAACCTGCCGGTCGCCTGGCTGGCGATCGTCTACGCGCTCCTGCTGGGAGCACATGGCAGCATCATGCGGAGCACCGCCAACGTCATCTGGATCAACTACTACGGTCGAGCCCACCAGGGAGCCATTCGCGGTGTCGCCTGGGCAATGATGATCTTCGGAGCCGCACTCGGCCCGTTCCCGCTGGCATTCTCAATCGACCGCCTCGGCACCTATGCCCCAGCGCTTTACGCGTTCCTTGCTCTCCCCGTCCTGGCGGCCATCGCCGTCTGGACTGCGAAACCACCGGGCAAGCCAGCACGGTCTGCTTCTTGAGGTAGCGGAAGGGCGCAAGCCCTCCGGTGCCTTCGGCTCATTCGACCGGACGGCTTGCGCCCTTCCGCTAAGTCATTGAATCATCCTGCGACCAGCGAAACGCAGACGATTTCCTGGTCGTTGCGGGCGAACACGCAACGGTTCGCGTAGGCCGGGTGACTCCAGACGACGCTGCGGCCCAGGCCGACGCCGACCGGGTCGAGCAGTTTCGTGCGGCTGACCTCGTCGTATTTTTCGGGAGACAGGCGAGCAATCACCAGGTCGCCGTTCTCACCGAAGATGAAGAAGCGGTTTCCGTTTCGCGTGACGAACGTCGCGCCTTCGTTTGCGCCGCGACGATCGTTGTCCTGGCCGTTGACCGGCTTCGCCGTACTCCACAGTCGCTCGCCCGTCTCAACTCGCATCGCGCGAAACAGGCCGTTGCCGTCGATCCCGTACGCGATCCCGTCCTCGACAAACGGAGTGCCGCTGACTGGAGCAAGGCCAACGGTCTTCGAGCCCTGCCAGGCTCTGGTGACCGCCGGCTGAGACGCGTCGAGCTTCAGTCCCAGCGATTTGCCGCTATGGCCACCGGCGAACAGGAAGTCCCCACCCTTCCGCGGCGCCATGATCGCCATCGCATACGCCATCGCCAGTGGCTCGCTCCAGTAGACCGCACCAGTCCGGGGATTCACGCTGTTGAGGCTCATACCATGAAAGATCAGCAACTGCGTGACACCGCCCGCTTCGATCAGCGTCGGTGGAGCGTAGCCAATCTCCGGCGTGCTGAGAGCCTTCCAGACTTCTTTGCCGGTGTCTTTATCGAACGCGACTGCCGCACTGCCGTCTCCGCCAGCCATGCAGATCAGCAGATTCTCATAGACAAGCGGATGGCCCGCGTAACCCCACAACGGCACGGGAGCGTCATAAGTCTGCGGCAGATTCTTCGACCAGACGACGTCACCAGTTTCCGCGTCGAGGCAGATCAGATCGCCCATCGCTCCGAGAGCAAACACGCGACCGTCGTCGACAGTCGGCGTGCAGCGCGGCCCGGCGGGATAACTGATCGTGTAGTTGCACTCGTACTCGTGCTTCCAGATTTCGTCGCCCGTTTTCGCGTCGAGACAGAAGACGCGTTCCCTGCCCTGCAGTTCGTTACGCAGCGTCGGAGCCGGTTTGTTATCGCCCGCCGACTTCAGGTAGTCCGTCACGAAGACTCGGTCACCCACAACTGCCGGGCCGGCGAACCCGCCGCTGATCGGCTTCCGCCAGCGATAGGTGACTCCGCCTTCCGGGAACGCCTCGACAATTCCCGTTTCGGTCCAGTCGTCATCACGGTTCGGCCCCATCCACTGCGGCCAGTCGCCTGCCTGGGCAACGATTGAAATCAGAATCAGCACCGCGGAACAAAGAATGCGAATCATGGGGCACCCAGGAATGATTGTTTCGAGATCGCGACGAAAGAAACGACGAATCACGTTTACGGCTGCCGGTAGACGACGCCGTCCTTCATCACGAACACGACGTCGCGTGTGACCGTGATGTCTTCGATCGGGTTGCCTTTGACGGCGACAACGTCGGCGATCTTGCCCGGTTCGAGCGTGCCCAGACGGTCATCGATTTTCAGCAGCCGAGCGGCTTCCAGCGTCGCACACTGAATCGCCTGCATCGGCGACATGCCGCCTTCCACCATCCACTGAAACTCCTGAGCATTCTCGCCATGTGGCGAAACTCCGGAGTCCGTCCCGAAGGCGATCTTGATGCCGCCCTTCACCGCGCGAGCAAACATCTGGCGGGCAACCGGACCGATCGCCGCGGCTTTCGGGCGGACGATGTCCGGGAAGTAGCCTTCTTCCTGAGACTTTCCGGCGACCCAGATACCGGCTGAGATCGTCGGCACCAGGTACGTGCCCCGCTCCTTCATCAGCTGCATGACTTCGTCGGTCATGTACGTGCCGTGCTCGATCGAATCAACTCCCGCCAGCACGGCTCGCTTCATGCCTTCCGTTCCGTGAGCGTGAACAGCAACCGTCATGCCGTAGTCCTTCGCGGTGTCGACAATGACCTGCAGTTCGTCCTGGCTGAACTGCGGGTTCTGCCCATTCGCAGCCAGACTGAGAATCCCGCCCGTAGCCGTCAGCTTGATGAGATCCGCGCCATCCTTGTACCGCTGCCGGACAGCTTTGCGAGCCTCGTCGGGGCCGTTAACCACGCCTTCGACCGGGCCACCATCGCGGCGGAAATCTCCCTTCAGCCCGTTCGTCGGATCCGCATGGCCACCCGTCGTTGCGAGCGACTTGCCGGCCGTGAAGATTCGCGGACCGACGATCCAGCCGTTGTCGATCGCCTTCTTGAGCGACACGGAATTGACACCGTTATCACCGAGATCGCGGACCGTCGTGAAGCCGGCCATCAACGTGCGTTTGGCATAAACCGTCGACCGCAACGCGTAGTCGGCTTCGTTCATGAAGAACTTGTCCGAGTACACCTTCGCGTGAAACTCCGACATCAGATGCGTGTGCATGTCCATCCAGCCGGGCGTGACCGTGCAGTCCTTCAGGTCGATGACAGAGTCACCCTCGCCGCCAGCCACAAAGCCCTGCTCGATCGAGGCAACTTTTCCGCCGTCGATGACGAGCGATATCCCGGAGTGCAACTTGCCATCATGGCTGTTGATCAGCCACCCCGCGTGAATGATCGTCCGCGCCTCAAGCGGGAGGACGGACGCGATAAGAACCAGAACAGCCACCACCAGCCTGAATGTCATATGAATGCTCCGGATCCCTGGTGAGCGACAATCGGTCGCTCGAACTGAAATCGGCCCCGCACACGTAGTTGACCGTCTTCCCGGCCAGACAGCCAGCTTCAGGCCGTGTCGCGATTGCGAAAGCCGACGTGTCGGTTAAGGCTTACCTCCGGCAATACCCAGTCGCACCAGCGCCGCAACACAGGCCAGAAACGTAACCGCATAGACCCACCGCCAGACGACGTGATAATCCCCCGGCTCAAACGCCGCTCCGAACCCGAAGACACAGAAGCACGCCAGCGGAGCAAACACCATCGCCGCCATCAACCGCACCGGCGACGTCAACTTCTCCGCTCGCAACACAGCCACCAGCGCCAGCAGCAGAGCCACGGTCCCAAGTAACAGGCTGTAGATCAGAGCGGGCGGCATGGCAGTGTCAGCAAGAAGCGTCCTGACGCACTACCGGAACTTACTCGGTGCGTCAGCACGAACCCTACCCTGCGGCCCGCCATCTCAAAAGTCGCTGACCGGCTCCCCGCCGGCAATCGTCGTCAGAGCCTTGAGGACCCTGGGATCGATGTTTTCGTCGAACGTGCGAACCGAACCGTCAGCCAGCACGCCGTTGATTCGCCGATGCCATGACGAAACGATCCCTGCGGAATCGGATGTCTCGTCACCGGGCAAGTTGACACCCACCGTTCGGCGGGCCAGATCGGCGTCGCGAGGCTCAGACCAGACGATATTCAGTCCGGACGTCTCGGTGACGGCCAGCGTATTCGCAAGGCCGTCCAAAATCGCGTCCATACTGCGAGGTTTGCCTCGCTGGGAAAACGCCTGGTCACCAGTCAGCATTACGTAGTCCGTGTAGTACCTCTGTTGCGAGTCCGTCAGTTCGGGACTCGCCGGACAGCCATACGTCCACACCATCTGCTTCGAGATCGCTACGTTGCTGCCGGCATCCCACGCCACGTCATGGTCGTATTTCCCGTAAAGCTGCTCGTGATCAACGTACGGCAGAAGTTGCACTCGCCAACTGACCGGCGGGTCGCCGATTTCCGAAGCTGGGAACATGCCGAAATCGTTGTGGTAGTTCAGTAACGCGAGCCCAATCTGCTTGAGGTTGTTCTTGCACTGCCGCCAGTACGGAGCCCGCCGCTGCAATGCCTGCCCGCCTTCGATCAACAGCGTGCCAAGAAACACGATCAGAACGGGCACAACCAGCAGGTCCATCGATCGGTGACCTGCTGATCGTCGGCGGCTGTCGTGAGTAGCCATCCCCACCAGGGAGCAGCCGAGGCTGACAACAAGACCACTGGTGACGACCCAGAATCCAATCGCAATGTGTCGCCAGCAGTACTCAAAGGCAGAAATGAGAGGACGCCACAACAGCACGCTGGCGATGCCACAACCCGCCCACGCCAGCAGATAAACAAATCGCGGCTTCAACCACTGAGACAGCAGTAGACCAGCAATCGTGATCAGCGGCATCACGACGGCTACAGCGAGAGCCCGAATCTCGTCCCCAGTCAGAAACTCCCAGCAAAACGGTGGAGGGAAGACGTGTTCCATTTCTGATTCTCCGGGCAGAAGAGAGTGCCTCTCTGTCCACACTATTCGTCGGAGTCACCCTCGCTCAAGTCCTCTAGTGGCTCGGGGAGTTTCAACGCGAGAATCGAGCCCTGCAGGCGGGGGGTGGGCTTTTT
>JAPOLP010000941.1 GCA_029977045.1 Planctomycetota bacterium | reverse complement strand
CGACTGCTGTCCCAAGATGCCGAAGCTGACCCCAGGCCCGATCACAGTCCACTGAGGACCTTGTGTCCATCGCCAGGCAGAGTTCGCGAATCTGGTCGTCAGACAGGTCCACCATATTGGTGATCAGCACGCTGCAAGAACAAAATGCCTTTTTGTCGACAGCTTACCTGGCAACACACTGATCTTCGACAGGCCTTCGAGGACAGTCTTAGACCGTGTCTTCGCTGCAGAGTGTGGCCCGCAGGTACTCTCGGTTTAGGCGGGCGATGTTTGTTACGGAGACGCCCATCGGGCAGGCGGCTTCGCATTCGCTGGTGTTGGTGCAGGAACCAAACCCTTCTTCGTCCATCTGAGCGACCATGTTGAGCACTCGGCGACCGCGTTCCGGCTTGCCTTGCGGGAGCAACGCGAGCTGGCTGACTTTGGCGCTGACGAACAACATCGCCGAAGCGTTCTTGCAGGCGGCGACGCAGGCTCCACAGCCGATGCAGGCGGCGGCGTCCATGGCCTTTTCCTGGTCACGTTTCGGCACGGGCAGGCAGTTGGCGTCCTGAGCGTTGCCGGTGTTGACCGAAACGAAGCCGCCCTTCGACATGATGCGGTCCAGCGGCGAGCGGTCGACGACCAGGTCTCGCAGGACCGGGAAGGCTTTCGCCCGCCAAGGTTCGATGACGATCGTGTCGCCGTCGCGAAACCGACGCATGTGGAGCTGGCAGGTCGTTGTCTCTTTGTCCGGACCGTGAGCCTGACCGTTGATCATCAGGCTGCACATGCCACAGATGCCTTCGCGGCAGTCATGGTCGAACGCGACGGGCTCTTCACACATCTGGATCAGCCGCTCGTTCAGGACGTCGAGCATCTCCAGAAAGGACATGTGCTCGGAGACGTTCGGCAGGTTGTAGGTGCGGAATTCGCCCCTGGCATCGGAACTCGCCTGCCGCCACACCTTCAGCGTGAGATTCATTCCCGCACTGCTCATTACTTGTAACTCCTGGTGGTGAGGGGCACTTCGTTGAATTCCAGCGGTTCTTTATGCAGCACCGGCTCTTCGCCGACGCCCTGAAATTCCCAGCCAGCCGCGTAACAGAAATTCTCGTCGTCGCGGCGGGCTTCGTTGTCTTCGGTCTGATGCTCTTCGCGGAAGTGGCCGCCGCATGATTCTTCGCGATGCAGAGCGTCAATCGCGAACAGTTCGGCGAATTCCAGGAAGTCCGACAACCGACCGGCGTGTTCGAGGTTCTGGTTCAGAGCTTCGCCCTGGCCCATGACCTTGACGTCGTTCCAGAAGACGTCGCGGAGAGCCCGGATTTCCTCGGCGGCTTCTTTCAGGCCCTGAGCGTTACGGGCCATGCCGCACTTGTTCCACATGATCTGGCCGAGTTCGCGATGAATGCTGTCGACCGACCGCGTGCCTTTGACGCCCAGCAGCCTGCTGGTACGGCTCTGCACGTTGTCGAGAGCTTCCTGAACTGCAGGGTGATCGTCGGCAACTCGGCCCTGGCCGCCGCGGGCCAGATGATCGCCGACGGTGTACGGCACGACAAAGTAGCCGTCTGCCAGCCCCTGCATCAGAGCACTCGCGCCGAGGCGGTTGGCTCCGTGGTCGGAGAAGTTCGCTTCGCCGAGCACGAACAGGCCGGGGACTGTGCTCTGCAGGTTGTAGTCGACCCACAGCCCCCCCATCGTGTAGTGGACGGCGGGGTAAATCTGCATCGGAACGGAGTACGGGTTCTCGTCCGTAATCTTCTGATACATGTGAAACAGGTTGCCGTACTTCGCGCGAATCACGTCTTCGCCGTCACGGGCGATCGCCTGCTTGAAATCCAGATAGACGGCCTGGCCAGTCGTCCCGACACCGAACCCAGCGTCACAGCGTTCCTTGGCGGCGCTGGATGCGACGTCGCGCGGCACCATGTTTCCGAAGGCCGGGTAGCGGCGTTCGAGGTAGTAGTCGCGATCGTCTTCGGGAATCTCACCGGGAGCCCGTTTGTCGTCGGCAGACTTCGGCACCCAGACACGACCGTCGTTGCGGAGGCTTTCGCTCATCAGCGTCAGCTTCGACTGATAGCTGCCGCTGACCGGGATACACGTCGGATGAATCTGCGTGTAGCAGGGATTCGCGAAGTAGGCTCCGCGTTTGTGACAGCGCCAGGCAGCCGTGACGTTGCAGCCTTTGGCGTTCGTCGACAGGTAAAAGACGTTGCCGTAACCGCCGGTGCAGAGCAGCACGGCGTGAGCGGTGTGAGCCGTCAGCTTGCCGGTGACCATGTCACGGCAGACGATGCCCTTGGCGACGCCGTCGACGACGATCAGGTCCATCATTTCCTGACGCGGGAACATCTTCACCTTGCCGGTGCCGACCTGCCGCATCAGAGCGGAATAAGCACCAAGCAGAAGCTGCTGTCCTGTCTGGCCTTTGGCGTAGAACGTTCGCGAAACCTGAGCACCGCCGAACGTCCGATTGGACAGCAGGCCGCCATACTCGCGAGCGAACGGGACGCCCTGAGCGACGCACTGGTCAATGATCGCGCCGCTGACTTGTGAAAGCCGGTAAACGTTGGCTTCGCGGGCTCGATAGTCACCGCCTTTGACAGTGTCGTAGAACAGCCGCTTAACACTGTCGCCGTCATTCGGGTAGTTCTTTGCGGCGTTGATGCCGCCCTGAGCCGCGATGCTGTGGGCTCGTCGGGCCGAGTCCTGATAGCAGAACGCCTTGACGTTGTAGCCCATCTCGGCGAGCGACGCGGCGGCGGACGATCCCGCCAGTCCGGTGCCGACGACGATGACGTCGTACTTCCGTTTGTTATTCGGAGCCACAAGTTTCATCTCGAACTTGCGGTTATCCCACTTCTCGCTGATCGGCCCGCTCGGAATGCGGCCGTCGAGCGGAGTGTCTGCAACTCTGGCCATCTGAGAACGCTCCTTAGTGAGCAGGCTGTTCGATTTGAGTGGACGCTGCGGGGTCGGGTGTCGTCTG
>JAPOLP010001154.1 GCA_029977045.1 Planctomycetota bacterium | reverse complement strand
GTCAGTTCCTGCAGTCGAAGCTGGCCTTCCGGAGTCTTCTGAACCATGCCCTCGCGGTACCGCGCGACCTCTCCAATCTGCAGACCGTTGAGTTCAGAGGGAAGTTCGTCGAGCTGCAGAATGCGGGCGTCGGCGGAACCGGAGGCCGATTCACCATCACCGGCGACCTGCAGAAACGCCGTCGAAAACGAGATTCGTCCGAGCTGAATGTCGCCGTCAGCGAACCCGAAGCCGACGTCGCCGCGCGGGCCGAATGACCAGGCCGTCAGGTCACGGCCTTCCGGGATCAGCGACGTTGTGGAGATTGTCTCGCCGGAGTCGAGCCGCACGATGCGGATCGTTCCGTCGTGGTAGGCAATCCAGCCGACGTTGAGGTACTCGTCTGTCGCGAAGTGCAGCGGCTCCGCGTTCTCCGTCGACGCTGCCTGCTGCAGCTTCAGCGGTTCGGACAGCGAGCTGCCGCCAAACAGCGGGTAAACCTTGCCAACCAGAAATGCAAAGACCAGCAGCAGCGACGCGATGGTTCCCAGTCCGCCAACCGTAATCAGTGTCTGCGCGACGTTGTCGGCGATGCGAACACTCTTGCGTGTTCCCATCGAGCGACGGCTGCCAACGAAACCAGACGAGGGGCGGGACATTGATGAATTCGCGCTAAGTCAGAAACAGTGTTACCGGCAGCCAGTCAGCAAGACTGGCGCGAGTCCAATATTTCCCGAATTGTCATCAGCCGCCGAGCGCTAGCTCGCGGTTTTCCGGACGGTCCGGAACCGGACGCTAGCGCGTGCCGGCTGATTTATCACAACTCGAAAAACGCCGTTCCGCTACTTCACTTCTCTGCAGCGAAAAACCGTCATCCGCAAGCTTACGGATGACGGCGTGTTCTCAGTCAGAGCAACTCACGCGAGGCCGATCGTCAGCCTCGCACTCTGACAACTATTTGATACCCAGTTCGGACAGCGTCTTGTTCGCGATCGTCGCCGGAACCGGGAAGTAGCCGTCTTTAACGACAGCTTCCTGGCCATCCTTCGAGAAGATGTAGCGGATGAATTCGCGACGCAGCGGATCGAGTTCCGTGCCCGGCTTGTGATTCACATACAGGTACAGGAAGCGAGCCAGCGGGTACTCGCCGGTGTAGGCGTTGGCCGGAACCGCTTCGACGTATTCATCGCCTTCGACAGCCAGCGGAACGGCACGAACGTCGGCGGTCTTGTAGCCGATGCCCGAGTAGCCGATGCCGTACTTGTCAGTCGCGACGCCCTGGACGACGGCCGACGAACCCGGCTGCTCTTTCACTTCGTCCTTGTAGTCACCCTTCGACAGAACGTGCTCTTTGAAGAAGCCGTACGTACCGGAAGCCGAGTTACGACCGTAAAGACTGATCGGCTGGCTGGCCCATTCGCCGGTGAGGCCAGCCTGACCCCAGGTGCGGATGTCACTGGGGAAGCCACCCTTGCGGGTCTTCGAGAAGATCGCGTCGGCCTGCGGCAGGCTCAGACCTTTGATCGGATTGTCCTTGTTCACATAGACGGCCAGCATGTCGATGCTGGTCGGCAGCGATGTCGGCTTGTAACCGAACTTCTTTTCAAAGTCGGCGATTTCCGCGTCCTTCATCGAGCGGCTCATCGGGCCGAACTGCGACGTGCCAGCGATCAGAGCCGGCGGAGCGGTCGACGATCCCTTGCCTTCGATTTCGATCTTCACGTTGGGGTAGTGCTTCAGGAAGCCTTCCGCCCACAGCGTCATTTCGTTGTTCATCGTGTCCGAGCCGATGCTTTTCAGCGAGCCCGAGACACCGGACACCGGCGTGTAAGCCGGCAGGCTCGGGTCAACTTTGACCTGAGCGGAAACGATTCCCGGCACGGCAACCAGCGCCGCAACTGCCGACAGAATGACCTTCTTGAGACTGACCATGACTGCTCCGTTAACCTGTTTG
>JAPOLP010000614.1 GCA_029977045.1 Planctomycetota bacterium | reverse complement strand
GAGCAGTTTGCCTGGGGCCCCTGCCCCCCCGCCAGCAATAAGTGACACCCATTTCCTGCCGACAAACTGAACTGGTTGTGTCTTCTTTGACACGCCAGATTCCAGCACGCGGCGGCATTGTCGCGAAAGTTCTTTTCGCCGCGGATCATCAGTTTTGCAATCGAATTCTCCGACTGACTCTCTGGAGCATTTCCGTGTTGAGACGCGCTGCCCTTTCGGTTTTGACACTGACAGTTGTCTTCTTTCTGCTGACGGTCGACGTGCAGACGACTCTGGCCCAGGCGAAAAAGAAGGCATCGCGAGCACCTGCAAAGAAGGCCCCGCCCAAGCCGCGAATTCTTCTGCCGACCGATGTCGAAACCACCGACGTCGAAGTCGCTCCCGTCAGCCCGACGCAGCGAGACCAGGCAGTCGCGTCAGCCGCTCAGATTGACTCGCTGATTGAAGCAGCGTTGCGCGAGGCCGGAGCCGCTCCCAACGAGATGACGACCGACGAGCAGTTCGTCCGCCGGACGTATCTCGACATCACGGGCACGATTCCCACTGCGGACCAGACGCTGGCGTTTGTTAAGAACAGTCATCCGAAGAAGCGTCTGGCCCTGATTGACTCGCTGCTGGGCAAGCCCGGATACGCCAGCCACTTTTACAACTACTGGGCCGACGTGCTTCGCGTTGTCGACAAGGTCGACAACAACACGTATCTGCGACCTTACGGCGACTGGGTCAAAGAGTGCCTGCGTGAGAACCGTCCGTGGGACGAGATGGTCCACGAAATGGTGACCGCGGAAGGCAAGGTCTGGGTGAACCCGGCGGTCGGCTTTGTCCTGCGGGATTCCGGTATGCCGCTGGACAATCTCAACAACATGGTCCGCACGTTTCTGGGTACGCGGATCGGTTGTGCTCAGTGCCACGACCACCCATTCGACCGCTGGACTCAGAAGGAGTTCTACCAGCTCGCGGGTTTCGTCGGCGGCACGCAGTACCGGGTCGATCGACCGCGCGGCTACAAGATCAGCGACAAGCAGATTCAGGCAGTGTCGCCAGGCATGAACTCGCAGGAGTACCGCAACGGTCGGAACATCCTGCGGTATAACCGCGTTGGCATCTGGGATAACGAGAAGGTCAATCTCAAGTACCCTCACGACTACGCCTACAAGGATGCGAAGCCCGAGGAGATCGTCAAGCCGGCGGTACTCTTCGGCAGCTCGCCTCGCAGCTTCAAACCGGAAGAACGCCGCGAAGTCCTCGCCGACTGGGTCACCAGCTACGAGAACGAGCGGTTCGCAAAGACGCTCGCCAACCGCCTGTGGAAGCGGGCTCTCGGCGTTGGCCTGATCGAACCTGTCGACGACATGCGTGACGATACCGAGGCATCGAACCCGGAACTGATGGCCTTTCTGACCAACGAGATGCGACGGCTGAACTTCGACATGAAGGAGTTTCAGCGGATTCTCTACTACACGAGGGCGTACCAGCAGCAGGCTCACTTCGACGATCTGGACCCCGAAGAGAAGTACCTGTTCCCCGGCCCGGTCCTGCGCCGCATGACGGCCGAGCAGGTCTGGGACTCGCTACTGACACTCACGCTGAAGAAGCCCGACGCGATGATCCGCCCCGCTGACGACTCTTACACGTCAATCATCGACATCGACGAAAAGACAACCGCACAGCAGATCGTCAACAAGGGCAAGCAGCTTCAGGACTGGCGGAAGGAAGACGGTGCCGAGCGTCGCAAGCGGCTCTACAAGGGCGTCGAACTGCTGCGTGCTTCTGAACTTCCGCAGCCACTGCCTGACGATCACTTCCTGCGTCAGTTCGGCCAGAGCGACCGCGACATCACGCTCGACAGTCACACTGACGGCACCGTGCCGCAACTGCTGACGATGTTCAACGGCCCGGTCACGCACATGATGCTCGAACCAGGCTCAGTCATCGTCGACGAAGTCATGGACAAGAAGGGGCTCGATGACCGCGTCGACGTGATGTTTCTCTCGATCCTCAACCGCTACCAGACCGACAACGAACGTCTTGTTGCGATGCGGGAAATCCGTCGGACGCTGCGTGACAAGCAGTACCAGTATGCCGGCCACGGCAACGTTCTCTGGGCACTGCTCAACACGCGCGAGTTTCTCTTCATTCAGTAGTTCAACATCGCTGGCCAGATTTGATTTCACTCGCAACCCAGGCCGGTCACAAGACAACCCAACTCCCTGCGGAGACCTCTGCATGTTCTCGTTCGATCCCTCGAAGCTCGATTCACTGTCTCGCCGCGACCTGATGCACCGGGCCGCCCGCTATTGCCTGGGTGTCTCTGCGCTTCCGTTTGCCTTTCAGACTGCCAGTGGTGCTCCGGCGCGGACTGCTGGTTCGACTGGCAAGGCCGAGCATCTGATCTACCTGTATATGACCGGGGCAATGAGCCAGCTCGACACGCTGGATCCGAAGCCTGGTCGCGAAGTACAGGGGCAGACCGGCGTCATCAAGACAAAGATCCCTGGCGTGCAGCTCAGCGAGCACATGAGTGGCATCGCGTCGATTTCCGACAAGGTCGCCGTCGTCCGGTCGCTCAACACGACGACTGCCGCGCACGAGCAGGCCCGATATCTGATGCGGACCAGTTACCGCCCTCTCGCCACGACCAAGCATCCCGGCCTGGGCTCGTGGATGCAGAAGATGAAAGGCCGCATCAGCAAGGAACTGCCGCCGAGCGTGCAGATTGGCGGCGGCGTCGGCCCCGGATATCTCGGTGCCCAGTACGCCCCTGTCCCGCTGGGCGATCCGGCTCAGGGCCTGCAGAACACGAAGTCGCCAGCCTACCTGACCGACGATGCCTTCGATAAGCGGATGACTCTGGCGAACGCGTTCGACTCCGGCTTCCGCACGAAGTCGACGAAGAACAGCAAGGTCAACGGTTACGACGACCTCTACAGCGACGCGATCCGCCTGCTCCGCAGCCAGGACCTGGAAGCGTTCGACATTTCCAAAGAGCCCGACGATCAGAAGACCGCGTACGGCGAAACCCGGCTCGGTCACGGAGCCCTGCTGGCTCGACGCCTCGTCGAACGCGGCGTGCGCTTCGTCGAGATCTCGTTCGGCAGCTGGGATCACCACAACCAGATTTTCGACAACGTCCCCGATAAGGCGCAGGAACTCGACAAGGTCGTCACCGCGCTGATCAAGGACCTGTCGAGTCGCGGCCTGCTGGATTCAACACTCGTCGTGATCGGCACCGAGTTCGGTCGCAAGCCGAAGATCAACCAGAACGTCGGTCGCGATCATCACCCGGCGGCGTTTTCGTCGCTGCTGGCCGGCGGCGGCATCAAAGGCGGGCAGGCGTACGGCAAGAGCGACGAAGACGCGTTCTATGTCGAGGACGACGGCGTCTCGGTCGAGGACTTCAACGCGACGATCGCCAAATCGCTGGGCATCCCGCACGACCAGGAAATCTTCTCCCCCGACGGCCGCCCCTTCACGATCGGCAACGGCGGCACGCCAATCACCAAACTCGTCTGACCCTGTCGTCCACTACGCCGGCTTGTGGTCTACGACTACAAAGACGCCAGCAGCGGGCCGGCGATGCAGGCGGTGATGACGATCACGGACACGATCAGCAACGTCGCGGTCAGGCCGTTCATGCGCACGCGTTTGTCAGTCTTAAACGCGAGCCAGCAGACGGCCAGCATCAGCAGTGGCGTGCAGAACACGCCGTTGACGTACTGCCCGAAGATGACCAGCTTGTCAGGCGTTACTCCCAGCGTGACGCCGACGATCAGGCAGAGACTCATCGCCACCGTTTCAAAGATGCGATGCGTCCGATGCCGCGAGCGAGGATTGCCTCCGTCGATCAACCCGGTACTCGACAGCATGTCGGCCCACATCCGGCCTCCGGCCGCGATACCGACCACCAGCGTCGACAGCAGCGTGCAGAACGCTCCGGCGATAAACACGGCGTAGGACCATGTGCCAAAACTCTGCGTGTACATCGCCGAAAGCCGCGGCAGAACGCCGTCGCCCTGAGGTACCTCGCCGTGCCCGAAGAACACCGCCGAGCCCATCAGGAAGTAGCCCACCGTGATGACCGTCGCCAGCAGCGTGCAGACCGCGACGTCGAACTGCAGAACTCGAATCCAGCCGCGAGCGCGCTGCGTCCAGTCGGGACTGTCCGGCGAACCGAGATGTCGTCCGTAGCCCTTCTCCAGAATCCAGTACGGGTACATGAAGATCTCGTTCTCCGTCGCTCCCAGAGCACCGAGCAGACTGACGACCGCGTACGCACCAGCTTCTGAATCCGGCCCGAGTGAGAACGTCAGCCCGGACCGAATCTGCTCGCCCGTGATCGCGAACTCGGTCCGCTGAATCAGGCAGACTCCG